>JABFSY010000286.1 GCA_013140395.1 Cyclobacteriaceae bacterium | reverse complement strand
CCCCAAGTGTGCATCGCACACATTGCAAAGCACCTCTACCCGCACCATACCATAGGTTACATCTTTGTGATAAGCAACTACGTTCTCTTCCACCGGTTGGGTGAAACTGGGCCATCCGGTGCCAGACTCAAATTTTAGTCGCGAATCGAACAAAGGCGTTCCGCAACAAATGCAGGCATAAAGCCCCGGCTCATGAGCTTCGCAGTATTCGCCAGTAAAGGCTCGCTCGGTTCCTTTTAGTCGTGCCACTTGATATTGTTCAGCGGTCAGCTGCCTTCTCCACTCTTGCTCCGACTTCTCTACCCGGCTTGGTGGAACAGGATTGCCCTTAGTTGAAAATCGAATCACGTCACTCCACTTTAGCATATTATCAAATCAAAAATCAAAAATTATCTCACAGTTGCCTTACGTACAATCTTCGAAAACAAAACTGGGAAAAATCGTTTTGCATAAACAGCAAAAACTTCTTTTGCACCACCAATATAAACTTCTTCTTTCCGTTTTTCAATGGCGACCACCATCCGCTTAGCTAAGTCCTCGGGTGAAAGCCCGTGGTCGGTAGTTTTATCCATTTGGTTTAATTTACTCCCATCTCCCACTACAGCGTTGAGTGTAATGTTGGTGCGTATCCAGCCTGGACAAATCAACGTGACGAAAATATTCTCTTTCCAAACCTCCGCGCGCAACGAATCAAAAAATCCATGCAGCGCATGTTTCGCAGCTGCATAGCCCGAACGATAGGGTGTGCCAATAATTCCCATAACACTGCTCGTCACCACAAAATGCCCCGATTTTCTTTCTAAGAAATGCGGTAAAAGAAATTTTGTCAATGCAACAGTTCCAAAATAATCAATCTCCATTAATACCCGATCGACTTCTATGGTGGTTTCTTTCGCAAGGCTTCGTTGCGAAATCCCGCCATTGTTTATTAATATGTCTACATGACCAAACATCTGGATAGCAGCCTCGGTGCTGAGTTGTAACATACCAGATTGAGCGAGATCTAACGGCAACACTCGAACATTGGGATGGACAGATGCGATGCAATTGCCTTTTACTCGCTCCAATTCTTCCTTTCTTCTTGCCGACAGAATAAGCTTTGCTCCTTTTTTTGCAAGTTCGTAAGTAAGTGCTTCACCAATGCCGGAAGACGCACCGGTGATCCAAATTACTTTATTTGAAAGTCCAGCCATTACTATTGTCAGTTTGAGGAAGTACGTTTTTTATCTTCTGCGTAAACCCAAATAGAATAAATACCCAATGCTGTTCCGAAAGGGAAAGAAAACAATTGAAAGCAACCCAGTACCAGCAACAGAGTGAGTGCCCAACTCTTGTTGTTGAGCAAAGCGATACCTCCAATAATAGCAGGGATCGCAAATAAAATAATGATGCCAGTAGAAATAATACTAACAATGGGCATAATGATCTCCAATATTCGCGGCACATCCGTTTCGGATTGATCAAAGATAAAGGGCAACAGCGCAGTTAAAAAAACAGACAAAAACAAAATCGCCATAGATAAAAATACACCACTCACAATGTGGAGTATCGCCAAAATTCGTTTCTGTGTTTCCATGATTTTAAGGGAGTTAATTTTTCTTTTGATATTGTACAAAATCAAACGCGAAAAGATGCCGGTTATCAGCATCATGATGTACGCGAGATACTTCCTGCCATTTAGATTTATCTAATGCAGGAAAAAAGGTATCTCCCTCTAGTGTCGCAGCAATTTCGGTTAAATAGAGTCTATCGGCCAGCGGCATAGCAAGATGATAAATCTCTGCTCCACCGATGACAAACAATTCCTTCTCTCCGGCTTCATTGGCGATAGTCATCGCTTTCTCCAATGAATCGGTAACAATACATTGAGGCGCCTGGAAGTTGATGTTTCTGCTAACTACAATATTTTTACGGTTTGGCAACGGTCTGAATTTTTCCGGGATTGACTCGTAGTTTTTGCGCCCCATTACCACATGATGTTGCTTGGTCGTATTCATAAAATACTTCATATCGTCTGGCAAATGCCAAGGCAAGTCGTTATTCTTTCCAATAACGCGATTTTGAGTAAGTGCTGCGATGAGAGAGACGATCATTAGGTCAACGGTCAATGAATAAAGGTTACATTTTATTTCCTCTAAAAAAATCTGCTATAGTCATTCTCTTTTTCCCCTCGGGCTGCCATTCCTGAATGGAGATCAGTCCATCTTTTGTTCTCACACAAAGATATGTTTTGTTGTCGGTATCTACTGCACCGATGGGCAATGCACTATTTGTGTGGTTCAAGGCTTCCTCCTTCACACGAAACAACTTATACGTCTTTCCTTGAAAGACTGTCCAGGATCCGGGATATGGGCATAACCCTCGAACAAAATTACGAATCTCGTTGCTCGGTCTATCCCAGTTCACTTCGCAGGTCTCTTTGAAGATTTTAGGCGCATGGTGTATCTCTACCCCTGCTGGTTGTGGCACTGAAGGATATTCCTCTGCTTCAATGGCGCGTACCGTTTTTAACACCAAAGCTGCACCCTTTACCATCAACCTTTGATAAAGTGTTCCCACATCATCATCATCGAGAATGGGTTCTGTCTCTTGAAAAATAATTCGACCGGTGTCAATATCATGCTGCAGAAAAAAAGTGGTCACGCCCGTTTCTTTCTCTCCATTCATAATCGCCCAATTGATAGGCGCAGCTCCGCGATATTGCGGAAGTAATGATCCATGCAAATTGAATGTGCCATAAGCAGGCATTGCCCAAACCAACTCCGGCAGCATCCGAAAGGCCACCACCACTTGAAGATTGGCGTTATAGCTTCTCAACTCTTCGATGAAATCTGGTGATTTTAGATTAGTGGGCTGCAAAACCGGAATGCCCAGTTTCTCTGCACATTGCTTCACAGGTGAGGCTACCAGCTTCTGCCCACGTCCCTGCGGCTTGTCGGGTGCCGTGATCACGGCCACAATATTTAACTTGCCCTCGGCCAATACTTCAAGGCTTGGAACAGCAAACTCAGGCGTACCCATAAAAATGATGCGAAGTGCTTTCAACTCAATCTTGTTTTTGACTACGCGAAGGAACAGATACCGCAGAAGATTTCAAAGATGAGGGGTCAATCTTTGAATATCTCAATTACCATACACTGATTTTTTATTGTGACTAAACGCATGTGAACGAGTTATGTTAGAAAACAAACAAATGAAAACAGTTCGTCCTTCGGCAGAAGTGAGCACAAGCTCAATGGCCGACATTGCTTTCCTCCTACTGACCTTTTTTTTAGTTACTACTGTAATTGATGAGCAACGGGGAATTCCTATGCTATTGCCACAATGGGTACCTGAGAAGCCTGTGCCACAGCACACAAGAAACATCTTTAACATCCAAATCAACTCATCCAACCAATATTTGATTGAAGGGGAACCAAGGGAAAACCTAGTTGGGATACAAGAACGGATCAAGAAATTCATTTTAAACAACAATGCAAGCCCCGATCTTTCGGAAAGTCCGGCAAAGGCAATCGTATCCTTAAAGACTAATCGCGGCACAACCCACGAAAGTTTCATCACGGCCCTGGATGAAATTCACGCGGCCTACCTGGAGATTTATGCTACACGCGCAAATATGAGTGTAAAAGAATTTAGAAATCTCGACTTAAAGATTCCACAAAACAAAACGTTGCATGAAAAGGCCAAGGAGGGGATGCCAATGAACATATCAATTGCAGAACCATCGAAAGCCAAAAATTGACAAACAAAAAAAGGCTGCCTCGTTAGAGACAGCCTTTTTTGAGAGGATAGCCAACAAGCCTATTTCTCCTTCCCACCCATAAGCACTAAATCATTTACATTTATCTCTGTGATATAGCGCTTTTCGCCTTTATCGGTTTCATAGTTGCGGTGCACCAGCTTGCCTTCCACACATACCTCTGATCCCTTTTTCAAATACTTACCCGCCACGTCTGCCAGTTGCCCCCAGATCACAATGTTGTGCCACTGTGTGTCTTCCACCTTTTCTCCTTTTGCATTCTTGTACGAATCGGTCGTGGCCATTGTGAAGCTAGCCTTCTTTGACTTGTCGAAGTCTTTCACCTCCACATCCTTTCCCAACCGACCGATCAACTGCACGCTGTTTCTTAAGCTTTTCATAACTGTAAAATTTAAATGGTTAAAAATTGTTTTTGTTTTTGTCCCCGACTGAGTTGTTCAGCGATTGACGATGCAAAGGTGTGGGGAGGCCAAAAAAATAGTCGTTTGTTATCCAATTACTTTCGTTTATATTCGTTTAGAAACGTTTATAAACGGATATAGAAACAGCCAAAAACCGATTATTTATGCCCAAAACGCAAGAAAAAGCCTGCTTAGAGTGTGGCGAAAAAATAAAAGGCCGTGCAGACAAAAAATTCTGTTCGGACCAGTGCAGGGTAGCTTTTAACAACAAATTGAATCGCGATGAATCGAATTATATGACCAATGTGGTGAACCTGTTGAGGAAAAATCGGAGGATCTTAATGGAACTGAACACAACGGGAAAAACGCGTGTGAGCAAAGAGTCATTGGCCAAGAAAGGGTTTGATTTTAACTATCATACCAGCCAATACAAAACCAAAGAGAACGCGGTTTACTATTATTGTTTTGAACAAGGCTACTTGCCCGTTGAAAACAATTGGTACCTACTGGTCGTGAAAAAAGAAACCATGTGATTATTTTGTTAGGATTTTTAAATGGCGATGACAACCATAAATAAACTGCTATATTTATCCTATGTGGAACCTACAAGGTAAAAAAGCATTAGTGACAGGCGGCACCAAAGGTATAGGCCTGGCCATTGTAAAAGAGTTTTTATCGCTGGGTGCCGAAGTATTGGTGGTCGCGCGCGATACAAAGAATATTCAAGGCAAAGTAAAACACTCAGCCAATCTGTTCACGATGGAGGGAGATGTCACTCATCCAGCATTTCGCATCGCGCTACTACAAAAGGTAAAAGAGAACTGGGGCAAATTAGATCTGTTGGTCAACAATGTCGGCACCAACGTCCGCAAAAAATTTGTTGACTACACCGAAGAAGAATATAAGCAACTATTTGAAACAAACCTTTTTAGCCTAACTGAAATCACGCGCTTGAGCTATCCCTTTCTTAAAGCCGCTGGTAACGCAAGTGTAGTTAATTTAGCCTCAGTCGCAGGCTCATTTGACGTTCAAACCGGGCCGCCTTATGGCATGACCAAGGCAGCCATCATCCAATTCTCAAAACATCTGGCTGCTGAATGGGCCAAAGACGGAATTCGGGTAAACACCGTTTCGCCTTGGTATATTCAGACGCCTCTCACTGAATCGGTATTAGCGCAACCCGATCGCCTTGAAAAAATTCTTGCCCGAACGCCCATGAACCGTGTGGGCCAGCCCGAAGAAGTGGCTAGCTTAGTGGCCTACTTATCAATGGATATGGCCAGTTACATTACCGGACAGAATATTATGGTAGATGGCGGCATGAGCGTAAAAGGATTGTAGATTTTTTTACAGAAAAAAATAACACGAAAGATGAAAAAACTACTGGTATTCTTGCTCGCAATGGCCGCCATTGGCGCTCACGCTCAGACCATCAAAAATCTTGCACCCGGCAAACCAGAAGAAGCCGGCTTCTCTGCAGATCGTTTGGCTCGAATTGATCAATTGATCAATGATTATACGTCAAAAAAGTGGATCCCTGGAGCGGTGGTGCTCATTGCACGAAATGGCAAGATCGTACACTATAAAGCCTACGGTTATAGCGATTTTGAAAAACAAACACCGTTGAAAAAAGACGACATATTTCGAATGGCATCGCAGACAAAAGCAATTACCAGTCTGGCGGTGATGATGCTTTTTGAAGAAGGAAAATTTTCGCTGGACGATCCTATCTCTCGTTACATTCCCGAGTTTAAAAACCCAAAGTTGTTAGGCACGGTGAATTGGTCAGATACCACTTACTCCTCTAGTCCTGCTAAAAATGAAATTACGATAAGGCATCTTCTCAGCCACACATCCGGTATCGATTATGCCGACATTGGCAGTCAGGAATTCAAAGCCATTTATGCAAAGTCAAAAGTACCCAGCGGCATTGGCACCAACAATATTGTTCTGGCAGACAAAATAAAAATACTGGGAACTCTCCCACTCAAGCATAACCCGGGTGAACAATTCACCTATGGACTGAATACCGATGTGCTTGGCTATTTGGTAGAAGTGGTCTCAGGTCAGTCACTTGATCAATTTTTCAAAACCAGAATATTTCAACCCCTTGGGATGAATGACACCTACTTTTACCTACCTGAACAAAAATACAGTCGATTGGTATGTCTTCACCAGACAAGTGGCGGTACACCGAAAAAAATGCTGCCACCGACCGGTAAAGGAATCAACCCTGACTATCCCGCAACCAAGGGAACATACTTCTCAGGTGGTGCAGGATTGAGCGGCCCTATCGAGGACTATGCGAAACTCCTTCAACTGTTTTTAAACAAAGGCGAATACAACGGAGTTCGACTGATTAGTCGCAAGACAGTAGAACTAATGCTCACCAATCAATGCCAACCACCTATTACCAATCAGTTTGGTTTGGGTTTTGGATTGGAGACGGAAAAAAATGATTATCAATCTGTTTTTAGTATTGGTTCATTTTCATGGGGTGGTGCATTCAATACACAATACTGGGCCGATCCAAAAGAAAAATTGATCGGGCTAATTTACACAAACATGTATGCGTCACCGAACTATCAGGTTGGTGATAAATTTAAAGTGCTTACCTACCAGGCGATCGCAGATTGATATAATGCACTGCACTAACTAGGAACATCTGCTTACTCTTGAACAGAAATCTTTTTGTGATAGCCGTTGGCGAGTTTGTTGAACGGCAACGTCACACACAGAAATCCTTCTTCTACCGTAGCTGAGATATTGGCAACATCAATAAAATAAGGAATGGCTTTGTGATAGACCACTTTTGGTATTTCGATGCTCGTTCCGTTTGATAAAAATTCCTGCGTATAATAAATGCTCAGGAAATTATTTATCACTTCCACCTGAAGTGCCGACTCTGCCACACCCGGCACCTTACACTTTATCTCCCGATGATCCTCGTGTTGCTTTAATTCAATGATCGGCTGGCTTACCCCGCCACCTATCGTATTGGTAATATCAATTGAATGCAATAACTCTACCGGAATCAATCTGCTCTTTTTCATTTGCACTATTTTGTTAACTTCCATCAACAATCAACATACCATCGAAAGTTCCAGGACAAAAGGACAGTATCTAAACAGCGTAATGACAAATCGTGCTTAGCAGGGCGGAGATTTGCGAGCTCAGTAAAATTCTCATGCTCTTTTGGCAGCCAGGTTGCAACAAGTGCACATTTTTGAGAAGCCAAGTTGCAACAACCAATATTTCGTTGAAAATTAAATTACCACAAAAACATATACACTACATTTGAATGTGAGCGATCTAGAGACAACCTGGTTACAAGAAAAGAGCCATTTCAAAATTGCCTTCGGGCTTGCCGTTTTTACCATTCTTTACAATCTCGCTGAAGGATTGATTGCCACTTGGTTTGGCTATCAAGACGAAACGTTAGCACTTTTTGGCTTTGGGGTCGATAGTTTTATTGAGATGATCTCCGGTCTTGGCATTGCAGTAATGGTCACCAGAATACAAAAGAATGCAGCAAGTCAACGGAGCGAGTTTGAAAAAAAAGCATTGAGAGTTACCGGTGCTTCTTTCTATATGTTAGTAGCCGGCCTGATAATTTCTGCAGCCCTTACGCTTTACTTGGGCAAGACGCCTATCACTACTTTTTGGGGAGTAGTTATTTCGGTTATTTCAATTTTGGTAATGCTATTTCTACTTCGCAGTAAACTACGAATCGGCAATCTTTTACGCTCCGATGCGATTTTGGCGGACGCAAGTTGCACTAAGGTTTGTATCTATATGTCCTGCGTATTGCTGATATCAAGCGGCATTTATGAAACGACCGGGTTCGCGTACGCAGATGCAGTAGGCACACTGGGCTTAGCCTGGTTTTCTTTTCAAGAAGGTAAAGAGTGCTTTGAAAAAGCAGCTTCTGAAAAATATTGCGGCTGCGAACACTAAATGTCTGCCTTCTTCAACTTTAAATAACTGAAATAGTTGAAGAGAAAAGTCCAGCCAAGAGCAATAGCCACCGCAGTAATGCTCACATAATCTTGTATCTCTTGAAACGCATACCGTGCAAAAGGTAGCGGTACAAGGTTAGTGATAGACTCCAATGGGAAAAACTGCTTCAACCATCCAATGCTTGGATTCAGGCTTTCTCGGAACAGATTGACTTTGATAATCGCTTCAATCATGTGCGATAACATCAACAACACAATCGTAAGTCCTGAGCGCTGTACAAAAACCCCCAGCATTAATGCGTAAGACAAAAAAGCAAAGATTTCAATAAAATAGGCAAGTAAAAACTCAGTGCCTACCAGAATGTCTGACCAAATCAACTCAGGCGTATAAATCAAGCCGGTAACCATTACGATCAACAACAGCATGCCCACACTCATCACACTTAGCAAAAGGTTGGTCAACACCTTTGATAACACGAACTCGAAACGACTCATACCGTCAATAATGTTTTGTCGGAGCGTGCGATATTGGTATTCGTTAGTGATAGAAATGACAACCATGATCGACAACACCAATTTGAACAATCCGCTGAACCAAATCAAGTTTTGCCAGATGTCCGGAAAATGATACAATGGGATGCGGTTGACATTCAGAGACGAACCAAAATCTTCGAACTTGCTCGCAATCCATTTCAATATCTCCATCCCACTGGCAGTCGAGAACCCTAGCGTAATGAAATACAATCCGCAGATGACCCAGAACGTACGGTAGCTGGTCATTTTTTTAAGGTCGATTTTCAATAAGTGAAGCATAGGTTCGATGTTGGTTATTCGATGTTGGTTATTCGTAATAGGCAATAAGAAATATGTAACTGTTAATGAGCTTCAGCCAATATTTCCAAAAACTGCTTCTCTAGTGTCTTTTTCTTTGTGATCAGGTGAGAAGTGATGATTCCTTTTTCAAACAAAAACTTATTCAAATCCTGGCTATGAAATCCATCTTTCATCATGACTTGAAAAATACCATTCTCCTTTTTTATGGTTGCACTGCCAATAAATTCTTGTAGCAACACAGGAAGATCATCATGATATGCCATTACCTCCACCGTTTCTTCGCCTTTACCCACCTCATCTACAGGTCCACTGTGCATAAGCTTGCCTCTACGCAACACAGCAAAATGAGTACATACTTTTTGAACTTCATCCAACAAGTGGCTCGCCAAAATAATGGTCTTTCCATCCGCTGCAATTCTCTTCACGATTTCTCTGATCTCAGCAATCCCCATGGGGTCGAGACCATTCGTTGGTTCGTCCAAAATCAAAATAATTGGATCGCTTACCAACGCAGAAGCAATTGCCAGTCGTTGCTTCATCCCTAATGAATACGTTCTGTATTTATCATCCTTTCGCGCACTTAATTCAACAATATCCAGTACTTTGACAATGTTGGCAGGATTAGCACCCTTGATCATTGCGTTCAACTCGAGGTTCTTTTGTCCGCTCAGGTAGGGATAAAAAATAGGATGCTCCAACACAGCTCCAATTTTTTTGCGTGTTAGGTGCGTGGAGGGCTCGCCAAACCAGGAGAAACTACCGGACGAAGGATTTGTTACCCCCATCAACATACCCAGTGTGGTTGTTTTACCACTTCCATTTGGGCCGAGCATGCCAAACACTTGACCTCTTTTCACTTCCAGGTCAAGTTGGTTGACCGCGCAAAGCTTTCCAAAATTCTTGGTTAGCTTTTGAATAGATAAGACAGTTTCCAAAGGTTAGTTGTTTTTAGTTTCGTCTTTTTCTTCATCTTCTTTACGCCCCTTCTGCTTCTTATCTTTATCGCCACTAGCAAAGTCCTTAATTTTCTTTCCAATATCAGTGCTTCCATCAATTGTATTGAACAAGGC
>JABFSY010000044.1 GCA_013140395.1 Cyclobacteriaceae bacterium | reverse complement strand
ATATTATAAACAAGAAGAACACGAATAAACCAAAGCTGATACGAAACAGGAAAAAAAAGCCAGCGGGCGACCGTTTCATACCAGTGATATTGATGTACCTGCATTCGTTCATTGTCTATTTGCACGACATGCGAATCGATGACCAATTGTTGGGTATACGGAAACAACTCTAAAGCATAGACCATTGCTATTCCTAAGGCACTCCAGATGAGATACGGAACCAACAGCGTTCGAACCCGTTTGCCCAATCTCTCATTATTTGGGGCTTGATCATGGAGGGCGTAGAGATAACCCGAAATAATAAAAAGCATGGGGATTCGGAACCGAAACAACCCATTCGCAAATAAGTATTCGATGAACGTAGTAACAGTCAATGGCTCATCGGGCGTTGTCCATGGCTGCAAATAGCGGAGGTTCAAATTGTATCCATGCACGAAAACTAACAACACCATGGAAACAAAAGCCCAGAACTTAAACTTATTGCTGAGGAATGGTGAGGGCTTGTTCAAGAGTTTACACAGGCTTTTCGTTAACTTCCTTGATAGGCTGTGCCTGAGCCGGTGGGCGTTCGCCTATTTTACTTTTTTGAATATTAAATAAGCGGTAGGCCAAAAGCTTACCGGCATCCAGTCGCTCAGCAGCCTCGATCCGAAATACGCCACCGATCGATTGACTGCCCTCTACGGAATAATTTACGTCCAGTGCCTCACCTCTTTTTGTAAAAGAGATTGACACCAAAGGGGCTTTTTGATCTTCTAAAAACTCAATACGACTATTTCGAAGCTCTTTCAAAATAGTATTCTCTACTTCATCGGGTTTACCCTGAACATTTAATCGAAATGACATCGTCAAATCACTGAACGGAATCAGTTGCGGATATCGCGCGTACAATTGTTGTGTATAGCTTTTTTGTTCAGCTCCACTACTCGCCAATGCTAACCCTTCATACACGCGAGCCGTCAGCATGGTTTGGTATGGGTCATCCATGTCGGGGTCATTAAGGACTTGCTGAAAATAGTTAATTGCTTCAGACTCCTTTCCCTCTGCCAAATAGAGTTTACCCAGGAAATAGCGGAAATACTTTTTTACTCTGGGGCGCTTGTCGGTAGCCAGTCGATCCTTATATATCTTTATGAAGTACTCGTTTCCAAAACCCTCGATGACAGACCACACTTCATCAAACGCAATCAAGTTTTCGGGTGAGAATATAGAATACAAGACCTGCTCTCGCTCCGGGTTTTCAGCCACCAAAGACGCCAGTACCATTTTATGATGCCGAATCTCCAAGGTATATTTCACCCACTTATACCAGTTGACCGGGTTTAGCCAAAAGTACCACTCGTTGTGTTCGAACCAATGTTCCTTCTTGAACTGAAGTTGATTGAGGTAATTCAAAGAAGCTACTGCCAGATTGTATTGCTCCTGACCCCATGTAGTGCCGATGTGTAATTCCTGAAAACGGGCTGCTTTGTTTGTGCGCTCCTGACTTTCTGCTGTGAGCCCTTCATAGTGTTGTGCACGTGCCAGACCAATGCAATGCCAACCGAACCCGGGTGTACTACCCTGTTTTTGCAATACATCATTCAACAAAGAATCTGCTTCCTCCGGATGCCCGCGGTAGGTTGCCAAGGTACCCCGCATGTAGTAGTATTCCTTCGTTGTTTTTTCGGGGCTATTTTCTCGTTGTTCGGCCTCTTGAAAAAAGAGCTCAGCTTCTTCAAATTCACCCATTGCTAATTTGAACTCTGCGTAGTTATTGCTGGAGTAAGCTTGGTTTTGGATGAGCAAATCATAATAATAATTGGCCGAATCAATATCCAATAGGTAATCATGGATCATGGCTTTGTAGTGATAGGTGCTCAAGTATTGACGATTTATAAATTTAGGATCATAGAGTCCATTATTAACCGGCATGTCGTTTTGAATTTTTTGCAGAGCCGAATCGAGATAGCGATTGGCTGCAGCTACGTTTTCCTTTACTGAATTTTTTAAAAAAGGAAACTGCTTTGATGTATAGACTCGGTTGCGATGAAAGATCCAGGCCATGGTGTTATAGGAATCCATGTTTATTTCTACCTGAAAATTCCGATCACGAATGTGCTCCAACACTTCCATGGCTTTGTCCTGCAGTTCTACGTTTTGATAGCATCTCCCTAAGAAGTAGGTGATTAGTCCGTAGTCAAACTGGTAGCGATAGTTGGCACTATAGACAGCATAGCTATTCGTGCGGATTCGTAAAATCGGATCGAAGTCGTACTCGATTTTATTCAATGCTTTTTCTAGCGGAGCGATTGCCTTTCGAAAACCCAATTCGTCATTGGCACGAAAAAAAAGATATGCACCCTCCAACATGTGGCCCACATAATAAGTACTGTCTTTTCGAATAAAGCCTCTCGCTTTCTCATACGTTTTATCGTCTAAGAATGATCCATCACGTTGGCTGTCAATTTGCTGGCGAATAGAGTTTTGGGCTGACGCTGAGACAACTAAACCAACTGCAACGACCAGTATGAAAAGACGCATAACCGATTACTTTTTACCTTGTATTCCCATCTTCGACAATTTATTTACCTCCTGATCTACCAATTGCTGCAAGGCGGTTCGAGATGCTTCTCGGTTTCGAAAGATGAGACGGTGATGCATAACAGGCTGCGCCAATGAGCGCATGTCGTCTTCAATCACGTAGTCGCGCTGATTGACCAATGCCCACGCCTTCAGACATTTGATAAAGGTAATGCCTCCTCGCGTAGAGCATCCCAACGCTATTTCGGGATGGTGACGGGTCGATTGAACCAATAGCACTACACCTTTGATTATTTCTGGATGCACGTACACATTTTCCGCTTCTTGCTGCAGATGAATAATGTCGCTGTAAGTAAGCACCTGCTTTACTGTACTTTTTCC
>JABFSY010000031.1 GCA_013140395.1 Cyclobacteriaceae bacterium | reverse complement strand
TATACTTTTTTGTGGATCCATAGTTGCGCAACGAGCAAACTAGATCATAGTGCTCTTTTGAATTGGTAGTGATGGCGCCCCCGTCTCCCAATGCGCCTAAGTTTTTGGTTGGATAAAAGCTAGTTGCATTAATATGCCCGAAACTTCCTGTCATTTTTGCTCCATACGTTGCCCCGTGCGCTTGAGCATTGTCTTCTACCACAAAAAGCGAATGGGTGTTGGCGACCTCCAAAATGGCATCCATCTCACAGGCTTGCCCAAAAAGATGAACAGGAAGTACACACTTTGTCAATGGGGAAATAGCAGCTTTGATTTTTGAAACATCCAGGTTATACGTCTCTTCATTGGGTTCAATAGGCATAATGGTGGCTCCGGTTTTCTCAATCGCAAGCCACGTGGCAATGTAGGTGTTAGAGGGAACTAAGACTTCATCACCTGGTTTGATCCCCAGTGCTCTGAGTGCTAGATAAATGGCATCCAATCCATTGCCCACACCCGCGCAAAAGGAAACTTGTTGATAGGAAGCATACATCTTTTCAAAATCAGATAGGCATCCACCAAGCACAAAAGCATTGGACTTTAGCACCTTGAGCATAGCATCGTTTAGTTCAGCTTCGATCTGCGAATGCTGATACCTTAAGTCTAAAAACGGTATTTCGCTATGCATAACTAGACAATAGAGTATGGTTCCCCGTCTCGATTTGATAGGTATCAACAGCAAAGGTACGTGCCCCAAATCACTCCTTCCAGTTGACCAGTCCTCTATTTAGCGATCGTGCGGGATCACCGTTTGATGTGCCAAAGCTAAAGTATGCTTTCTCTTGAAACACG
The DNA here is from genome assembly GCA_013140395.1 of Cyclobacteriaceae bacterium. Lineage (GTDB taxonomy): Bacteria > Bacteroidota > Bacteroidia > Cytophagales > Cyclobacteriaceae > ELB16-189. The sequence goes on along the minus strand of JABFSY010000031.1, from coordinate 2,075 downwards.
TCACTTAACAAATGGTGGAAGAGCACATCCAATGCACCTACTTCCTTTCCCAACTGGGTAGCCGAAGTATACTGTGCATGAGCGGTTAATGGTGTTGAATAAATGACTGTCCCCCCAAGCAAACCTTCATCTCGAACCTCAAATAACTGAATGTGATTGGGGAAGCTCTGCATCAGCTTCTTTATTTCCTCCAATGTATGAACCGGTTCGGCTCCAAATTTTTCCTTCAGATTAGGGATCAGCACATCGTTCCAAAATTCCGTAGGATCATTTGATTCAGAAATGCGAAAGGTGGCTGAGTTTTGTTTTGTATTCTTCTTTCTCCTCTGTTGATAAGGCGATGGCATTGATTTTACGCATACCGAGCTGGTATCCCGCTGGAGTAAAACGGCTTTTAAAAGGAACAGGGCATACAGGTCCTCTTGTGCAGGGAAAGTCGCATAGTAAAAAGGCAAGCACTTGTAGACTATTTTGTTGATCCCTTGTAGATGATAGTACTCCAAAATGTGAAAAAACAAGGCTAGCACTTCTTCCAAACGAGCGTCTTTCTCAAGTAACAACCCGCCATAGCTTAGCCCTCCATGAGACACGATTGCATCCCTATCTTCATTCGCTACGAAAAGGGCTCTTAATCTGCCATCTGTGTAAAGCAGCAATGAATGATCTGGAAACCGATCGGCATGGTAGTCCATGTATCCACGATCGAACAAAAAAGTAGCATTCTTGGCTTCTTTAACAAAGCTATTCCACAGCTTGGTATCTACTTTCCCGAACCTCTTTATCACAACAGATACCATTTCACAATATTAGCAAGCCATTTTGGGGTAAACTAGAAAAGCGACCATCCAGTTTGCCCTCTTGTTCCTTGCAACACTTTGAGCGGGTATGCGTTAATCCAAAGCCCAAAGGGTGACGAATACTGACTGCACCGTCAGTATTATCAGGATTAACCCTGATATTGAAAATGAAAAAAATGTTTACGATTATCGGAAGTTCTAACTCTTTCATTTTCAATCGTCAGCACAAAGTGCAAAAAAGTCTGACGACTTTTTTGGGTTAATTTTCCCTATTTTCGCGCATTATTTTATCAAAAAACATGAATTTCAAAAAAGCCAATAATATCACCGGCTGGGTCGTTTTCACGGTCGCCTTGCTGGTTTACTTTATCACCATGGAGGAAACCGCCAGCTACTGGGATTGTGGCGAGTTTATTTCAGTCTCTTATAAACTACAGGTTCCCCATCCCCCTGGCGCTCCTCTCTTTTTATTAATGGGTCGGGTGTTTTCGTTCCTTGCCATGGGTGATGTAACTAAAGTAGCCTATTGGATCAACTTCATGAGCGTGCTGGCCAGTGCCTTTACCATTCTTTTTCTTTTCTGGTCTATTACCCTTTTGGGTAGAAAAATGATCGGAGCCACGAAAGACTCCGAAATAAATGACGAAAAAACATGGCTGCTGATGGGAGCGGGTCTGGTTGGATCGTTGGCTTACACTTTTTCCGATTCTTTTTGGTTTTCAGCAGTAGAGGCCGAAGTTTATGCGATGTCCTCTTTCTTTACCGCTTTTGTCGTTTGGGGTGTTTTAAAGTGGGATGTCATCGAAGACGAGAGTAAAGCCAACCGATGGCTACTTCTTGTGACCTACATGATGGGCCTTTCCATTGGTGTACACATGCTCAATTTAGTGACTGTGCCGGCTTTGGGGCTGATCTATTATTTCAAAAAATTTAAACCAACTACCTGGGGCATTATTGCAGCCCTTCTTGTCAGCGTTGCGATTGTGATGTTCATTAATGATTTTATAGTGCCGGGCTTACCAACCATTGCCGGAAATTTCGAAATCTTCTTTGTCAATACGCTCGGCTTATTCTTCGGATCAGGCGCACTCGTTTTTACGCTTTTGCTGACGGGTTTACTAGCCTTTGGAATTTACTACACACAGAAAAAAAACAAACCCGTTTGGAACACCTTTTTGCTGGGCACTGCCTTCATTATGATCGGTTACGGATCGTATGCAACGATCATCATTCGATCTTGATATGATACGTTGATTAACGAAAATGCACCTAAGGATG
>JABFSY010000028.1 GCA_013140395.1 Cyclobacteriaceae bacterium | reverse complement strand
AGATGATGGCCAGAAATTTTTTCAACATATATGTAAAAACCAGTTCAACAGTTTCCGCAGAACTGCTTACCGAAAAATTGAGTGACGTGCGAGTGGTAACAGAAGCATTGAAAAATCAAAAAGTTAGTTACCAGGCATACCCGTTAACCGATTGGCATTTAAAAAGTAAATTTGAAGGAGGTAAAAACACTGGTGGTAAAATAGAATACATCATTCTGTTTGTGGTAGTAGGGATATTGGTGGTGGTGATGGCGGTGATCAATCTGATCAATATGTCAACCGCGCGGGCTACGCTACGGGCCAAAGAAATTGGCATCCGAAAAGTAACAGGCGCCTTGCGTTCAACCATAGCCGCTCAGTTTATGGGCGAGTCTTTCCTGATGGTCTTTGTTTCGTTTGTGCTTTCGGTCTTACTCACTCAGTTGGCTCTGCCATTCTTTAGCGGATTAATCCAACAACCGATTGGCTTCAATTTGTTCAGTGGAATGATTCCGATCTATGTCTTGGGTTTCTTACTTCTGATCTCCTTTGTAGCTGGCATTTATCCATCGCTGGTCATGTCTTCCTTTCAGCCGATTAGAATTTTGAAAAGCCAGTTGACAAGTAGTGCATCAGGATCGCAGGGCTTTCGCAAAACATTACTGGTGATACAACTCAGTGTTTCCATCGTCATCATTATTTTTAGTGGTGTGCTCTATCAACAATTGGAATTCATCACCAATAAAAATCTTGGCTTTAACCGAAGCAATGTAATCCGCGTGGAACCCACCTTCCGGTTGCTCAAAAAGTTCGACATCTTTAAAAGCGAGTTGGCCAAAAACGGCAGCATTGTGAGTGTCGGTGCGGCTAACCAAAATCCGCTGAATGCTGCGGGCGCGAATACAGGTGTGACCTGGCCTGGGAAATCCGAAGACCTAAGAATTTCTTTCCGGACGATCGGGTGTACGTATGATTTTCCTGAAACGATGGGGTTGAAAATTATCGAGGGAAATAATTTTCGAATGCAAAAGGTAGACACCGTTCGAACCGAAGCGCTGGTCAGTCAGGAAGCCGTGAAGTTAATGGGGCTAAAAAATCCAATCGGTGAAGAAATAAAAATTGGGCAAATCACGTGCGTGATTATTGGTGTAGTCAATGACTTTCACACTGCGTCTTTACACGAAGCGCTTTTGCCGGCTATTCTTTTTCGGCAGCATATCGAAGCGGTTTCAGCACTTTATGTAGCCTATAAGCCGGGCACAACGAAGCAATCTCTTGAAGCACTTACGAATGTTTACAAAATGTTTGAACCTGACTATACCATGAAGTATTGGTTTCAGGACGAGACATTTGATGAACTATATAAAACGGAGATTGTTGCGTCTCGATTGGTGCTACTCTTTACTGTGATTGCGCTTAGCATTGCCATTATTGGCATTGTAGGGCTTGCCACCTTTAATACGTTACGAAAGACAAAGGAGATCGGAATACGAAGAGTTTTTGGTGCATCAGTGACGCAAGCGCTGACGGTGCTTGCTTCGGAATTTTTCCTGGTGCTTGTTTTAGCTATGCTAGTGGGGATGCCAGTTGCCTGGTATGCGGCCGATCAATGGCTTCAAGGTTTTGCCTATCACGCCACTATGCCTTGGTGGATTTTTGGTGCTACTTGTGTGAGTGTGGTCGCTTTGATTATCGTAGCCATTTGTTTGCAGGCCATGAGGACGATCCAAACTAGTCCCACCAAAATGCTAAGGAGCGAATAGACTAACTTGAAATTAGCCTTTCTTTTTTTCGTTGCTTTGTTACAAACTCGGTACCGAAAGAAAGTTTTTTGTTAAGCGCAGATCTTTCATCTACTACTCGCCAAAACGGAGTGACTTTTGTGACTGGCGTGCCCTTTTCAATTTGTTCATGAGCGGCTTCTGAGACAATGCGTAGAAAAATTCCAGAGGTGACTGGGCATGTATACTCGGCTCCGTATTCATTGGCCAAATCTTTTCGCATGCTTGCTAAGCTTCCGCTCTTTCCTTTCGGTATGTGTCGAGCGTATTCATCAATGATCCGGGGGGTGGCGATTAACATTTTTGAACCCGCTGGCATATCAGCAAAGTCCTTTTCCAATTTCTTTATTTGAAATTCCTTCGTAGGGTCGTTCACTTTATCTGTCCATGTTTTTCCCTTGGCTGGTTTCATGGTGTTTTTTTTCGGTGTAGGTTTCTTTGCCTTTGCCATAGAATGAAGATAAATTATTTTTCCAAAAGATCTTTCAGTGATCTCATAATCATCTGCCAATTTTGCTCTGAGTGGTTAAGAGCTTCCTTTGTTTTGATGCTGTCTTGCGAAATGAAGATGGTCGTTTGCCCTGCTTTTTCCTCCAGTGAATAAATGATAACTGCATAGTTTTCTGGCTTGTCTTCCGTTCCGGAAAAGGAGCTCCAATAATTATACTTCAAGATTTTCTCCATTTCTATTTCTAAGATCGTGCCTTTGTCCACGTATGGTTTGCCTTCCCATTCGCCACTGAAAGTAATGGCACTACCAACTTTCCAATCTGATTTCAGAACTGTACCGAAGAAATATTTCTTTACTTGCTCGGGATCGATCAGCGCCATCCATACTTTTGACTTGGGAGCGTTGATGGAGATGGAGGCGTTAAGTGTTAGTGTATTGGTCATACTATTTTGGTTTAAAACAACTTATTCTAATTCTCTACAGTCAAAACCGTGTTGTTTCAGTAAATGAATGGCCTTGGTAGCATCTACTTGCTCTGTGGCGATGCGCAAGATGTGATCGCTATCATCCAAGGCAAAATTCCAATTGCCTTTACCCGCCAACTTATTGATGACAGGCGCAAGCGTTTTTACTTCTTGCGCAGACGCTACGGATGTAGCAAAAACGAGAATTTCCATATTACTTAGTTGGAGGTGTATGTGTGACAATGTCAATTCCAATGCCATTCGGGTCAATAATCGCAAAATGTCTATCACCCCATGGTTCATCCCGCATTGGAATGACAACAGGGATTTTCATTTTCTTTATTTTTTCATACACTTCGTCAACGTTCGCTACCTCAATCGTAAGATATGCACCCTTGCCTTCAAATGCGGGTTTGAATAACGGCTGCTGACTTTCATGATCAGGCAACAGAAAACTGATTTGATCTGTGCCTTCTGGTGTTTGGAGCAACAAATAGAATTCATTTTCAAAAGCAACTTCCATTTGCAACACAGTTGTATAGAATTTTTTTGTTTCCTGTAGCTTAGGGGTAATGAAGCCTGCATTTAGTTTCATACTTGGCTTAGGTTGCGCATTTACAGAAAAAATGAGCAGGCACAGCAATGCGGCTACTATTCCAGGCAGGATAATAATCTTCCTCATAGCTAATCAATTTACACCCATTTGTATCTCAGTCATATTTGCCTCCGGATTTACAAAATCCGCATTGATATACAGCTCGCGAGTGATACCAGAGGGTTGTAGTTTATTCTGTTGCATAAATTCCATCAGTATTCCGTAACTCTTTGGAATCTCCAGCCATCCACCTTCATGCAAAAGAGAAACACATTTGAAATTTTCCGTTCGTTTGAAATGAAATTTTCCATCATAATCGGTAGGCACACTTGCCACGGGTAAGCAGACTTCAAGGATAAACGGCTTTGTCTCATCACCCATAAATCCGAAGTAGTGCCAATGGATAGGGCCTGAGGGATGAAGATCGAGTCGCACGGATTCCTTGAAAAGTTCTTTGGCAATCGGGATTTGATTGACAAGATCGTTGATCTTAACTTCTGCGCGATGGAAAAGAAAATTGATGGATTTAATTTCCTTTACTCTGGGCGTTGTGTCCGGCAGATTCAATGTGGCGGTTTCCATAGTTGTTTGTTTTTTTATTCAAAACAACGGATGAACCCTGACAGCCCTATGTCAACAGAAAAAGGAACTTTGAATAATTTTCTTGGATGGGTGACAGCCCTATGTCAGTAGGGCCTGAGATGGAGGCACTTTTGGAACTCCGCCTTGCGAGAGCCCTTGTTTGACAGGGGCTCGAAAGGCAATGCGTGGCGTGACTGTCGACAGCCCGACCCAATTTTGACTGCCGATGCCATAACATATGGTATGCAACGAGGGTGGCCGCGCAAAAAGAAATTTCTATTTATGGGTTAAGCGTAAATAGTGTTCTTGCAATTCCTCTACTAAACTTTGCAAAATGCTCTTCAACTCTTCCGAACCTTCAATTTCTACTCCTCGTCCATACGAAAGCAACCAGCGAGCCATCATAGATAAATCGGCTGTGAGAAATTTCATCCGCACTTGCCCTTCCAGTTGTTCTTCAGAAACAAAACCAAAATAGTGACGGGAGTTATTAATGTACATCGCTTCTTTCTTATCGAAAAGAACAATGGCAGTCTTCATCTCTGCATTGGCTTGTTGCAAGCTGTTGAAGTACTCTTGCATGGTAGAAATGCTTCGCGGCTCAAAGGTGGTACCTGTCTGCTTCAATTCCTTAATTCGATCGGAGCGGAAATCGCGGAAGCCATTGCGTAGGCGGCACCAGGCAATCAAGTGCCAAGCTGCACTGTAATAAAACAAGCCGATTGGCTCTACCTCGCGTTGAGTGAGTTCATTTTGATTGCTGAAATAATTCAGTTGAACGACTTGCTTACCTGCAACGGCTTTTTGCAAATCGGTAAGAAAATTTCCCGACTGCGCTGGCAGATTCGTACTTGGTCTCAGTACTTCAATATGATCTTGCAAAATCTCTAAATGATCTTTCTGCGCTTCGTTCAACACGGATTTGATTTTCATTAGAGCTCCTTCGAATGCCACACGGACCGACTGATCGGTCATTCGTTCTACCAACTTACCTGCCATCATCATGGCACTCGCTTCCTCTTGACTGAACATGACAGGCGGGAGATGATACCCATCCACAATAAAATAGCCAGTACCTGCCTGTGAGCCAATGGGCACACCCGCTTCCATCAATGACTTTACATCACGATAAACAGTGCGTAAGCTTATTTCAAATCTATCGGCAATCTCTTCCGCTTTCACAATTTTTTTGGATTGCAGCTGTATTAGAATAGCAGTAAGGCGGTCTAGACGGTTCAAAGTTTTCAAAAATAAGAAATGCAGCTAACAAAGTTAGTTGTGGAAGTTGGGCAGGTTATTCTACCTCGCGCCTGGAAGACAAATCCAGGGAATGCATTTTCTCGCCATGTTGGTGTATATCCGATCCAATGCGTTGCTCTTCGTCACTTACCGTAAGGGGCGACAACAAATCGGTAATTTTCAAAATCACTAAGGCACCGACAAATGTAAACCCGATAGCAACAACAAGCCCAATGAGGTGCGCTTCGAAAAGTGCAAACTCGCCAAAGAGAAGGCCGTTACCCGTGGCGTTGGCTCCGTTGACAGCTGTATGCGCTAAGAGCCCAGTCATTAACATTCCCACTGCGCCACCCACTCCATGGCAGGGAAAAACGTCTAGCGTATCTTCCAAAGACGTCTTTGAAGTCCAATGAACGACCAAGTTGCTAATTAAACTTGCGATGGTGCCGATGAAAAGACTTGATGGGATGGTAACAAACCCTGAAGCAGGCGTGATGGCCACCAAGCCTACCACGGAACCAATGCAAAAACTCAATGCGGAGGGTTTCTTGCCACGTACAACGTCTACGAGCACCCAACACAAGCCGGCAGCCGCAGAAGCTGTGTTGGTGGTAGCAAATGCCGATGCGGCCAAGGTGCCCGCACCAAAAGCACTGCCTCCATTAAAGCCAAACCAACCGAACCAAAGCAAGCCAGTGCCCAACAACACAAATGGAATATTAGCAGGCGCGTGAGCTTCTTTTCGCTCAGATGAAGATGGCTTTCGCAAGTAAATTGCAGCTGCCAAAGCGGCAAAACCGGCTGACATATGAACAACCGTTCCTCCGGCAAAGTCCAATACACCTAGCTTAAACAGAAAGCCCTCGGGATGCCACGTCCAGTGCGCTAGAGGTGCATAGATGAACAGCGAGAACAGCACGAGAAAAATTAGATATGACTTGAACCGAATCCTTTCAGCGAAAGTGCCCGTAATCAAGGCGGGTGCAATGATGGCAAACTTCAACTGAAAAAACGCAAAGAGCACAAGGGGAATGGTGGGGGCAAGAGACCAGGGTTTTCCATCCAACACATTTTTAAACATAAAAAAGGTAGAAGGATTGCCAATGAATCCACCAATGGAGTCGCCAAAGGAGAGGCTGAAGCCAACCACGATCCATAACACACTAATCACCCCCATGGCGATAAAACTTTGGAGCATGGTGGAGATCATATTCTTGGTGTCAATCATGCCACCATAGAAGTAGGCGAGCCCGGGAGTCATCAATAAAACCAACGCAGAGGCAGTAAGCATCCAGGCAACATCGCCTGCGTTGATACCCTCAGTCGGAATGGTTGCCGGCACAGCAGGAACGAACAAAGCCAGAATGCTAATGGTAAGCAACAAACCCAGATAGATAACTGATTTCTTCATAAAAGCTACTTTGCTAATTTTTCATAAAGATTTAAAAATATTGGTTGATTTTTAGCCTAGTCGGAAAGAATAATTACCGAATTCGGTTGAAATAGAGTTTATTTTGACCCTCGCCAGTAAGAAATGATAGCCGAAAAAATTTCACTTAAATGTAAAGCGCAAAAAAAAGCGAGCCGATTTACATCAGCTCGCTTTTTTTACTAGATCGAAAGAATTACTTCACATTGTTGTTCACAATCTTCGCCAGGTCAAACATAGAGATCTGTTTTTTACCAGCGAAAAGTGTTTTCAACTTTTCGTCAGCATTGATCATTCTTCTGTTTTTGCTGTCTTGAAGTTTATTCTTCTTGATGTACTCCCAAATCTTTTTGATGATTTGAGTTCTAGGAAGTGGCTTGTTGCCTACTACCGCTGCCAATGCATCGCTCAAATTTAAAGGAGCCATGAAGGCTGCATTTGGTTTGCGGGCAGATTTCTTAGCCGCTTTCTTTACTGCTTTCTTAGCTGCTTTTTTAGGAGCCGCTTTCTTAGCTGTTTTCTTTACTGCTTTTTTTGCCATAGCGTTTAGTGGTTTTTTTTAACGAGTGCGAAGTAAGGTGAAAAAAATGAGTAATCCCAAATTCTCATAGGGAAATTCGTAGTTGGCTAAATAGCATAAAACAACTTTCTCCTATGAAAAAGTACTATCTGTATGTTCTAGTATTGTCTGTTTTTGGCTTATGTTTCAAATGCTAAGTGTGAGGTTTACAGTCACTTCGCCCTAGCAAGCTAAAGCTAAAACAAAAGCGTGCAAGCAAGCTTTTCATAGGGGAAATTAGTTTTTCTTCGGAGAAAAATGGGTGGAAAAATATTTTGAATAAACTGATCTTCATAGGGAAAATGAATGCGAAACCTATGTTTTTGCCAATGCTAAAAATGCATGTTTCCCAATGAAAAATTCAGGTTTTTACCTCTCTTGGTTCCGTTGCCCCATTCAACACAATAAGCCAACGCTATCTGCGATGCTTCGTTTTAGCAGGGAAGTTAGACTAAACTCCTTATGACAAAAGCGAATTCTCTTACTCGTCATCAATTTATTCAACGTGCCTTCTTAGGCGCAAGTGGGTTGGTTGCCTTACCATCGATTACAGGTTTTGCTGCTCAGGAGAAACCAGCACCAATGAAAATAGACTTGGTGAAGGAGTTTGTCTCGGCAGCACATGGCAAATTTGATCGCGTAAAGGAAATGCTTGAAAGCGACCATTTGCTTTTGCACTGTTCCTATGATTGGGGTGGTGGGGATTTTGAATCAGCCATAGAAGCGGCAGGGCATGTGGGTAATAAAGACATTGCGCACTATTTGATTGGCAAAGGTGCCCGCTATAATATCTACTTGGCTTGCATGCTTGGGCATCTGGAGGTAGTTAGAAATGTTCTTACCATTAGCCCCGGCCTTCTTAACTCGAAAGGGCCACACGGCTTTACCATGCTACATCATGCGCAAAAAGGAGGGATGGACGCAAAGCCGATAGTTGACTATCTATCTGCTCTTGGCGCCAAGGACACAAAAGTAGATTTCTATTTGAGGTCTTGAATTATTCCTCCGAAGCCTTGCTCACTTTTCGATACACGAAAGAGTGATAGATATGCCTTCTGGCAAAGCGATCTGGTGTATCGGAGTTGACCAATTTGTTGTAGATACTATGAGGAAGACCAAAGTATTCATAGCGGCTGCCATCGGCAAAGCGAACTTCCAGCGTTTGTGCCTTGTATACAAAGTCGATCATCTTGGAATTGGTGATCACCTCTGTGTATTGAGCCAGTTGCTGCTCGCGTGTCTCTGGAGCTATGCTCACCAATAGGTGGTACGCTTCAATAAATGCCTTGCTTTTTTCTTCTGCGTGTAGCTTTGCTTGTGGGTCATCCTGTATTTTATCCGGATGCCAGTCTTTCATGAAATTCCGGTAAATGGATTTCAATTCTTTCAGTTCTACCTCTTTCGCTACACCCAGCAGTTTCCTTGACTCTATGATTTTCTTCATTGGGGCGCAAAAATATGCTTTTTACTCGAAATACAAGATGCATACCGTAGCGACTCGAAATAAAGAAAAGTTGGAAAGCTAGACTTTGCGAGGAGGTAATTCGAATGCAACAGCCTCATGTGTAAATTTCTCTTTGTGTGCTCCATCACAGAAAGGTTTGTTAGCGGATAACCCACAACGACAAAGAGAGACGACCGTACGCCCCTGTAAGCCGTATGAATTCCCGTTGGTATCAACAATCTCAAAGTCTCCTTCAATCTTTATCGAACCGTTATTGTTGATGATCAGTTTTGTTTTGTTCATAATTGTATGGCTCATTTCAATTGAGAAGTCAAAGGTAGAAAACTATCACTGAAATCGTCAGAAAAAACCGGATCTGATTTCAAGGTGAACCTTCTTGCCTGCCCGACTGTTCTTCTCTCAACCAAAAAAACCTAGCACTTCATGACAACCATCCAAATCTGTTTACTGCAATGGGATAGCTACAACCGTAGAATGCTCAAAATGTTGAATACCGCCAGCGAGGAAAATTTTAACACCCCACTGGTGCCGGGTGGCAATTCACCCTCGTGGCTGTTTGGACATTTGGCCGATACAGATGATGCACTACTTCCGTTACTTGGAATTGGCGAGCGAATTTATCCTGAGTTAGCCAAGATTTACCATCACGAGCGAGGATCCAATCAATCCGGCCATTTATCAAGGCAAGAACTGATTGCGAAATGGACTGACATTGTGAAAGCATTGGATGATCACTTCAAGTCAATGTCAGAAAATGATTGGTTGCAGCGGCATACGGCAGCGTCAGAAGAAGATTTTAAGAAGGAGCCGCAACGCAATAAATTGAATGTGCTGTTAAGCAGAGTGACTCACAAAGCATCGCACCTCGGTCAGATTACTCTTCAGCATTGATTTGATTTTGCTTTCATAGAGTAGAAAGCAGCTCGGTTCCCTATTTGCACCTGTGTGGATTTTTGGTATATTCACATCACCCAAGCGGGAGCTGTGCAAGATTCACCCGATTCTTTCAACGCAGCCTAATTTCGTGTATTGATGTTTCACCCTAATCCATTTAGTCATGAACTTTAAGCCTGAGATGAAATCGAAAGAACAATTGGCGGCTGAGCAGCCTACATACGAACTGGCCACCAAGTACATGGTGAGAGCCAGTGATTTGATCACCTTCAAACCGGATCAGAGCATTGAAGAGGTAATTGATATCATTATCGCCAAAGGCATATCGGGAGCACCCGTGTTAGATAATGCAAAAAAGCTAGTCGGTATTATTTCTGAAAAGGATTGCTTACGCATCATTGTAGATCAGGCTTATTATAACCTTCCTTCCTCTTCGCGCAAAGTGTCAGATTACATGACCGCCAAGGTGAAAACAATTGAATCAACCTGTGATATTGTTGCCGCTGCCAACGAATTTCTGAACAGCCCGGTCAGGCGATTGCCTGTTGTTGAAAATGGCGTGTTGATTGGGCAGATAAGCAGGAGGGATATCTTGAGGGCTTCGAAGAACTTGAAAGCTACTACTT
>JABFSY010000182.1 GCA_013140395.1 Cyclobacteriaceae bacterium | reverse complement strand
GGATTGATGTTGGTGGTGTGGCCACAGGCAACGGAGACGGTAGCATTACCTCCGGAAGCTTTAACTCTTTTAGCAATATTACGCTGGCCAATCTCATTGGCGGAACAAACCCTCTCCCTGTTGAACTCGTCTCTTTTACTGGTCACTACAATGGGCAGGAAGTGGCACTAAAATGGAAAACAGCCTCGGAACTGAATAATGATTATTTTTCAGTTCAACGTTCCTCTAGTGGCTTGGATTTTTATGAAATTTCACAGATCAATGGGAATGGTACTACAAATACTTCCTCGGAATATCACTGGATTGATTCAAATCCAAATAGCGGCAAGAACTATTACAGGTTGCAGCAGGTAGACTTTGATGGGAAGTCAAATTTTTCAGGTGTAGTCTTAGTAGATGTCACCGGATCGGACACAAAATCATTTCTTGCATTCCCGAATCCCGGGAAAAGCGATGAGATAACTATTCAAGTCACCGGGCTTTCTCACAACAGTACTGTCGTAGTAGAAATACTGTCTATCGCTGGTCAATCGCTCTGGTCTCTGGAGGGCCAAACAAATAGTACAGGAAGTGCATGGCTTTCAATGGAGGAAGTTAAACTACCCCAAGGGTTGTACTTACTAAGAATCCGAGGAACACAAATGATAACAAAGGTGGTCATTAACTAGCATGCCGTCACCCTCAAATGGTGTCATTCTATAAAGTAAGGTGAATCAGCCGTGGCTCTTGCCTTTGCTTTGGGTTGAGGGGAGAATGTGTGGCAATGGCAAGTGCCAAAAGCACTGGCGAGAATCTTTCTTGGTTGCCGTGCGGTGGGGAATTTGTAGGCAAGTCTTTGTCGTTTACTGAGTCCTGTCCCCTAGTTATTTTATTTTCTCTTGTTCACCGTTGTCTAAGGAAACGAACTTTTCTCCCTGTGGAGAAGCTTTATAGGTGGGATGGTCGAACGTTACTTTGTTGTCGTGGAGAATTTGTCGGGTGACGAAAGGGCATTGTTGCTAACGTTTGTGTTTGCGCAGTGGTGGGCTTTCGAAGCCGCCACTGTCCGCGTGGGCAAACGTTGAACGAAGATAACACTTTGAACCAACCCGTCACCCCACCATTGCGCAAACATTTTGTTGGCGGTTGTTGGGCTTCGTCCGTAATGGTCAGCCGTTCTCTCTAATTCTTCTCAGTCGTTTGATTTTATGTCCACGAGTTGTCCACTGTCCACGAAGCCCAACTACTTTTTTTTAAATTTACTTTTGATTTATCTCTGCTCAAAAGTCCCAATTTGTCTGCGCGGGGAGTTTTATAAGGCTTGGAAAGGATTGACTACAGTCTTTTGATTCGGTCTGCGATAAACATGACTCATAGCGTTGCCTCAATCGAGCATCAGAAAAGGTAAGCCCTTTGATTTGTTCATCAATCACTGCACTGAGTTATCCATCTGCATTTTCTTACTAAAATCAACATTAGTTGTGGGTTAATCTAAGCGAAACGGAGACTCTGCGGGGAAGAAAAAACAATTAGAATTATACACTTTCTTGTCACATTGCTCATAGTAGTACCTATATAGGTCGCAATTTACAAATTTTTACCGGAGAATCATTTGATGTCAAATTCATTAAAAGGCTCTTCAATCTCATATGTTTTGCCTACGATTTTGGCAATAATTTCATCAAGTTGATGTGCCGGGATCAGGATTTTTGCTAACACCTCTTCATTAATTGGATCTGTTACGTCCTGATGATTGAGAAGATTTAATAGTCCGAGAATGGTTGCCACCGGCCCACGCACCTCATGTGAGAATAGCCAGGCGATTTGTTCAAGCCGTTCGTTCTTCATTTTCAGTTTGTCTTCTGCTGATTTCTTCTCTGTAACATCGCGTAAGTTGACCACAGCGGCCCTCACGTTCTCATCGTCAAACATGTTTGTTACGGTACCTTCAACATAAACGTAGTGCCCTTTTTTATGCTTTAACCGATCTACAGCAAGTGGAAAATGCTTTCCGGGACTCTGTAATAATGTGACGGCCTTTTGCTCCACCTGTGCAATATCATCCGGATGGAATAAAAAGTACGCACTGGTGCCCACTATTTCTTCTGCCGTGTATCCGAGTGTCTGTTTAATGGCCGGAGAGCAGTATCGGATTACCGCTTCTTTGTCTTGTAAAACAATTACATCGGTACTTTTCTCAATCAGGTGGCTGAATTTTCGTTCCATCTGTTGATTCTTTTTGTTTAACTCAACTTGTGCCGTTATATCCTGAAAATAGCCATAAATTTTTTCGCATTTTCCATTTACCATTTTAGGCTCTGCGATTGTTTTTACCCAGTATTCTTTGCCTTTGGCGGAAACCAATTGCAGCTCCATCTCAAAACCAACGCCTTCCTGCATTGCTTTTACTATGGCGGCTTCCATTTTGTTCCGGCTTTCACCTTCCTTATAAAAATTAAGGATGGTGTCAAAGTTAGGAACATAATCATCAGGGACTTCAGCAATCTCGCGAGTAACTCCTGACCAGGTAATAGTACCGTTTACGTAATCAACCTCCCAACCACCAATCTTGGCTAACCGCATGGTTTGTTCCAGGCTTTTTTTAGTTCGTTTGAGTTCTATTTCTCCCTGTCTGCTTTCCGTTATATCGGTACAGGAGCCGATGTAGCCGGCAAACTCCCCATTGGGCAAGTAGCGAGGCACGCCATGATCCAATATCCAACGGTATTGGCCATCGTGTCTGCGAAGGCGGTAATCCATTTTAAAACTCTTTCGTAAATCAAAATGATGGGTATAGATTTCAAGACAGCGATGCAAATCATCAGGATGCACGCCTTCTGCCCAACCATTTCCCATTTCCTGTTCCAACGTTCTTCCGGTAAACTCGTGCCACACTTTATTAAAAAAATAACAGAGTTTATCAGTACCGGCCATCC
>JABFSY010000362.1 GCA_013140395.1 Cyclobacteriaceae bacterium | reverse complement strand
GCTCTGCAAGATGTAGGAATAATACTGCATGGCACGAAAACAAAAAACCCCAACAAATTGTCGGGGTTTTTGTGGTGACGGAGGGAATTGAACCCCCGACACAAGGATTTTCAGTCCTTTGCTCTACCAACTGAGCTACGTCACCGTTGGATTTTGTTCAGACTTTTGCTGTCTGGGGCGACAAAAGTAATAGAATTATGTCAATTTGAAAATCTTGGTAAAATTTTAAGCAAATAAAAAAGGGGCATCATCCCGCAATCCATTGGCACATTGGCTTTGAATTCATAAGTTTGAATGATGGCACTATTACAACAAATTCTCTTTCTGATAAGCTTAGGCGTAGCCGGATTCTTTATCAGAAAACGCGTTTTGCAGATTCGATCTACCATTGCTTTGGGCAAGAAAATAACCTTGACCGGCCCCTCACAAGAGCGCATAAAAAATGTGTTGCTGGTAGCTTTCGGTCAGAAGAAAATGTTTAAGAAATGGGTTCCGGCTGTTCTGCACTTTTTCATCTATGCAGGTTTTCTCATCATTAATTTAGAGGTGCTGGAGTTTGTTATTGATGGCCTTGCCGGAACACACCGCATATTCGCCCCCTACCTCGGTGTATTTTATCATTTTCTGATGAATTTCTTCGAATTACTAGCTGTAGCCGTGTTGGTGGCTTGTGTGGCGTTCTTGATTCGCAGAAATGTGTTGAACATTGCTCGTTTTCATTCAGCTGAAATGAAACAATGGCCACGGTTAGATGCCAACCTCATTCTTACCATTGAAATCATTCTGATGGGTGCCATCTTCACGATGAACGCCACCGATCAAATTTTACAGACTCGCACCGATCACTACACCTCGACAGGTTCGCTTTTCTTTAGCTCATTTTTAATGCCGGTATTTGAGGGTTTAAGTACTTCAGCATTGATCATCATCGAGCGTTTTGCCTGGTGGTTTCACATCCTCGGCATTTTAGGGTTTACCCTGTATGTTACGTATTCCAAGCACCTCCACATTTTCTTGGCTTTTGTCAATACTTATGTGGCAAAGTTGGAGGCCAAAGGACACATCAATAACATGCCGGTAGTTACCAACGAGGTAAAATCCATGCTCGGTCTTTCGGCTGCACCTGCTGCTCCGGCAGAACCTGGCCGTTTCGGAGCAAAGGATATTAATGATCTTAGTCAAGCGAATTTAATTGCTGCTTATGCCTGCACCGAATGTGGTCGTTGCACCAGCGAATGCCCCGCCAACCTTACGGGAAAGAAACTTTCGCCACGCAAAATCATGATGGACACGCGCGATCGGCTTGAAGAGGTTGGAAAAAGCGTGGTTGCCGGTGGGCCGGGATTGAATGATGGCAAATCACTATTAGGCGATTACATTACCAAAGAAGAAATTAATGCATGCACCAGTTGCAATGCCTGCGTGGAAGCTTGTCCTGTATTGATCAATCCATTAGAAATCATTCTGGAAATGAGACGCTATGTGGCGATGGAAGAAAGCGGCTCGCCTGCGCAATGGAACTCAATGTTTCAAAATATAGAGACCAGCTTTGCCCCTTGGAAGTTTTCTCCTTCGGATCGTTTCAACTGGTCAAAAGATTAGTTTCAACGCTTTTTGAAAATAAATAAGAATGCACACACTTTTTGATCCTGCAGTCGCTGAGAAAATGCTCCAACGCGTTGAGTCTTTAACTCCTGCGTCAGAGCGCCAGTGGGGAAAAATGAGCGTTGATCAAATGCTCGCCCATTGTGCAAAAGGGTTCGAAATGGCAATCGGAATAATTAAACCTAAGCGAGTTTTGATTGGTCGGATTCTGGGGCCGCTAATTCGAAAAAAATATTCGGATGAGAGTGAATTTGGCCGCAACAGCCCCACTGGTGATGAATTGCGCATTACCACACCTCAAGATTTCGAGCAAGAAAAAAAGAAGCTACTCAAATTGTTGAGGCAATTTTCATCTGCTGGAGAGAAAGGCGTAACAAACAATCCCCATCCTTTCTTTGGTAAACTTACTGCTACCGAATGGGGAATCGGCATGTATAAACATTTAGATCATCACCTTCGTCAATTTGGAGGTTAAACATACATAAACATGAATGCACCAACCATGGCCGACTTGGCCGCAAAAGGAGAAAAACCGGAAGTGTTGTTTTGGGTAGGCTGTGCCGGTTCGTTTGACGATCGCGCCAAGCGTGTCACCAAAGCATTTGTTAAAATTATGAATGCGGTAGGCACCCGCTTTGCTGTGTTGAGCAATGAAGAAACCTGTACCGGAGATCCTGCCAGAAGAGCGGGCAACGAATTTTTATTTCAGATGCAGGCCATGAACAATATTCAGGTATTGAATGGATATGACGTGAAGAAAATTGTGACTGCCTGCCCGCATTGCTTCAACACATTGAAAAATGAATACCCGGAATTAGGTGGCAATTATGAAGTAATTCACCACTCTACGTTCTTGCAACAACTGATCAACGAAGGGAAAATCAAGTTGACAGGCGGAGGTTCATTTAAAGGAAAAAAAATCACCTACCACGACTCGTGCTATCTGGGAAGAGCCAACAATATTTATGAAGCACCTCGCGAAGTGCTACAAGCACTCGATGCAGATTTAGTAGAGATGAAGAAATGTCGCACCACAGGTTTGCGCTGCGGTGCCGGTGGAGCCCAAATGTTTAAAGAACCAGAAAAAGGAAACCAAGACATCAACATCGCGCGTACCGAAGACGCACTAAGTACAGGTGCCACCACCATTGCGGTAGCATGCCCCTTTTGTATGACCATGATGACTGATGGAGTAAAGAACAAAGAGAAAGAAAGCAGTGTGCAGGTGAAGGATTTGGCAGAACTAATTGCTGAGTCGCAGGGTTTATAAGCTGACTAATCTTTTTCTATATGCTTTTTCCATTTCATACACTACC
>JABFSY010000240.1 GCA_013140395.1 Cyclobacteriaceae bacterium | reverse complement strand
TTGTGGTGCTCGTGTTTATTCCGCTGTTTTACATGCAAGGTATTGAAGGTAAAATCTTTGCCCCACTTGGAATAGCGTACATAACATCCATTGTCGCTTCTCTTTTCGTATCGCTTACAGTTACTCCGGTATTGTGTAGTTACTTACTTAAATCAGTAGGCACAAAAAGAGAATCAACTAAGAAATCATGGTGGAGTAAAGTTTTTAATTCTGAACACGCGGAAGATTCCACGTTAGTGAAATGGCTGAAAACACAAGACACAAAGGTTTTGCATTGGGGATTCAGACATTCTAAACCTGTTATAGTAGCTGCTGGAATAATTATAGTAGCGTCTGTATCTATTGTTCCATTCTTCGGCACAGAGTTTTTGCCCCCGTTCAACGAAGGTTCGTTTACCATTAATCTTTCTGCCCCACCCGGCACGTCATTGGAAGAAAGCAATAAGATAGGCACCATGGCCGAAAAGCTAATGATGAAAGTGCCAGAAGTAGAGTATGTGAGCCGCAGAACTGGCCGTGCCGAGTTAGACGAACACGTAGAGCCTGTCAGCAATTCAGAAATTGAAGTAGAATTAAAATCAGATGTTACCCGCTCCCGCGATGAAATCCTCGCAGACATAAGGGGTCAACTGGCTATTTTGAAAGGTGTAAACGTAAATGTTGGTCAGCCCATTTCGCACCGCCTCGATCATTTGCTTTCCGGTGTTCGCGCACAAGTCGCAATCAAACTTTTTGGACAAGACCTTACCGACCTTCGCACCAATGCAGGAAACATAAAAGACATTATCAGTAAAATTCCAGGCGTTGTCGATGCACAGATAGAACGGCAAGTAATGGTGCCTCAATTACTCATAAAAGTAAACCGCGAAGCCTTACAACGCTATGGCATACAAGCAGGTAAAGTTGCCCAAGACCTTGAAGTATTTTACAATGGAAAAGTAGTAGGCCAAATACTAGACGGCCAAAAAACATTTGATATTTTATTACGTGCCACCGATGAAGAACGCAGCAACATCGAGAACATTCGTAACACAATGATTGATACCCCCGAAGGAAATCTGATACCCCTTCAACAAATCGCCACCATTGAAACTACCACAGCCATTAACTCCGTTTGGCACGAAAACACCCAACGCAGAATTGTAGTCTCATGCAACGTGCAAGGCCGCGACTTAGGCACAACAGTAAAGGAGATACAAGAAACCTTGGCCAAAGAAGTTGCCTTACCCGAAGGGTACTTTCTTGAATTCGGTGGTCAGTTCGAAAGCCAACAATCTGCATCAAAACTAATTTTGATACTCAGTATATTTTCTATCGCAGGAATTTTCCTTGTCCTGTACAGTCATTTTAAATCTTCACGCATGGTGTTACAAATCATGCTCAACGTTCCCTTGGCGTTAATTGGCAGCGTGATAGCCGTTATGCTCACAGGCGGTACATTCTCCATCGCTACATTGGTGGGCTTCATTACCCTTACGGGAATTGCTTCACGAAATGGAATTATGATGATCTCGCACTACATTCATTTAGTGGAACACGAAGGAGAAAAATTTGGTAAAGAAATGATTATCCGTGGCTCACTCGAACGATTAGTCCCCGTGTTGATGACAGCCCTCACAGCAGCCTTAGCCTTAGTTCCACTAACGTTAGACCCACAAGCATCTGGTAAGGAAATCTTGTATCCAGTGGCAACGGTAATTTTAGGTGGCTTAGTAAGCAGCACACTATTAGATATGATTGTGACACCAGTAGTCTTTTACAAGTTTGGTGAGAAAGCACTGGAAACGTATTTCAAAAATGCTAAGACAGAAGAGCTGAAGTAGGAATAATTGAACTAAATATTAATAGGGAAAACCATGGAACACAAGCATCAAAAATACACCTGCCCTATGCATCCCGAAGTGGTGAAGGACGAACCCGGTAAATGCCCTAAATGCGGGATGAACCTAGTGTTGGTTGAAAATACCGTGACATCAAAGCATGAACCGAGCGAACATCATTCGCACAATCACGAACATGCTACAAAGGAACAAAAACCAAATGAAGGGAGTATGGAGTACACGTGTCCCATGCATCCCGAAGTAAGTCGAAATGCACCGGGCAGTTGTCCCATCTGCGGAATGGATCTCGTTCCTAAAGTTGTTCAGAAGGATAATGAACACGAGGAATTAGCGTATAAGTCCATGCTTAAAAAGTTTTGGATTGCCACAGCATTCACCATTCCAATACTCATTATTGTAATGGGTGAAATGATTGGATTACACCTTTCACAAATAGCAAGCATGAAAACTTGGGGTTGGGTACAGTTTGCCTTATCAACGCCTGTAATCTTCTATTGTAGCGCAGACTTTTTTAAGCGAGGTTATCAATCAGTCATCCATTGGTCACCCAACATGTGGACACTTATTTCACTGGGCGCGGGGGCGGCCTATTTGTTCAGCATTGTCGCCTTAGTGTTTCCCTCTATTTTCCCTGATCAATTTAAATTGAACGGTACAGTGCATTTATATTTTGAAGCAGCAACGGTAATCTTATCCCTCATATTGTTAGGGCAAGTATTGGAATTAAAAGCACGAGGTCAAACCAATAGTGCCATTCGCGCCTTGCTCAATTTAGTGCCACCCGAGGCCACCGTAATCCGCAACGGACAAGAAGAAACAATTCCGTTAGAGCATGTGGTACTTAACGACATTATCAAAATAAAACCGGGCGAAAAAATTCCAGTGGATGGCGAAGTTAAAAAAGGTCGTAGTTCCATAGACGAATCAATGATTACAGGTGAACCGATAGCCATAGAAAAAAATGAAGGCGATCCCGTAACAGGCGGTACAGTAAACGGCACAGGCAGTTTTGAAATGAAAGCATTGAAGATTGGAGCAGACACCTTGCTTGCGCAAATTATTGACATGGTTAATAAAGCAAGT
>JABFSY010000165.1 GCA_013140395.1 Cyclobacteriaceae bacterium | reverse complement strand
TAACTCCAGGTGCGCATGAGCGCATGTTGAAGAATAGGTAACTGATCGGGATTATCCCCCAAATCATTTAAGAGTTGTTGAACCAGTCGGGGCGCTATTCTAGCATTGCCCACAGCCACAGGTCCTTCAATTGCCCTGCGCTTTTGCTCGCGGGTCATTTGCGGAATCAGGTAGTGGCTGTCGTTGATTTTGCGTGTTAGGTCAGGGAATTGTGCGCAGTCTCCAATAAAGTCAGAGCGCATGGTGATAGCCACGTAGATCGGAGCATCTTCGTAGTTGATGGCCTCCATGAGTAAGTTGATGAAGGCGAGTGATTCGTTTACCGAGTTGGGATCAGTACTATCTTTGAACCGAAATAGCTCTTCAAATTGATCGACTAAAACCAGGTAGTTAATATCGGCAGATCTTCTGGATTGCTGGATGGCTTCCACTAAACCCAGCGAGCTACTTTTTAATAGCGTAGAGACAATCGTTCTTTTTATTTTTTTGTCCTCGGTATCGGCCATGTTGTAATCCTTGGCCGTTTTCAGCAATGCTTCTGAAAGATTATCGATGGGAGCTGAGCCCGGGCGGGTGACGATTACTTCCCAGTTGGGGCTAGCGTCTGTTAAAAAACCACCATACAAAATCGGCATTACCCCACAATAGATGAAAGAGGACTTACCACTTCCTGACGGACCAATTACGCCAACAAATCGATTCTTCGACAGTTTGAGGAGTACTTCATCGCTTTGACCTTCTCGACCAAAGAACAAATGGCTCTCTTCAATTTTAAACGGCCTTAGTCCGGGGAATGGGTTGCCCGTATCTACGGTAGAGGGCGCACCTGGCATTTCTTCTACTTGCTGGCTCATAAGGGTTATTTTTTGGGTGTTTTTTGACCTAATTAATTTCGTTCAACTTCGATTAGTTACTGTCATCTAAAAAATCGGCTAAAGAATCCATGGCTCGGACATTGTCACTGGCAATGACTGTCAAGTTTTGATTTTTATATGCGTCCAGGTTTCCGGTGCCAACGAGTGCCTTGCCCTTAATAGGTTTTTTTCGACCGAAGCCAGGAGCCTTCAAAAGATCCAGCACTTTCATTCGCACCCATTGATCGTTCACCTTCCCTTTAAAAATAATAGCAGAATCAAAATTCCTAAGGTTTTCTATGTGTTGTTTTCGCACGTCCAACAGCTCTCCTTCAAATGCTGGAAACAATACCTTATAGCCAGATTTCTCTATAGCTTCTTTGATTGGTCTTACCTCGGCCTGATCAAGGCGATCGTGAACGAGATAAACCGATTTAGTCGAAGACTCGTCCATATTTTTGCGTTCCAGGGAGTCAATCAACTCTTCACGCATTATATTCTTAAAATCTTCAAGTGGATTCTGTAGGATTTCCGCGCCTTCTTGGGCTTCGGTGTCTCGTTTTAAGTTATCAATAAAAGACTTTTGTTTGTCGCTGGCGCTTTTCAAGTTAGGTGCAATCCAAATCAAGCGAGAAAATTCCTGCTTATTCTGGCGCTTTGCAAAAGAGCATTCAGCGGCCAGCTTATTTTCCAAATCTACAACAGAGCGTTCACCCCCTTCCGGAATTTCTCCATATGACGTGCCCATGAGGTGGATGGAGAGACTACATTCTTCTAAATCTTTTCTCACCGATCGCTCAAGTTCGTCCTGCCGGGTAGGCAGCGTATGATTTGGGAGAACAACGTAGCCGTGCCGAATCAGCTCTCGCTTTATGATGTTTCGTTGAATGGCCAAATCGTATCCGGTTTCGGCAAGATAAATCGTCTTTCGCTTGAAAAGATTTTTTACCTCGGTGCGTTTATCGCCCTCCTTCAAAACAATAAGAGCCTCATGGATATCATAGGCTAAATCGACCATCTTCATCCAATACTGTTTCTCGGCTTCAGGGCTAAAAAAGTCAATATACTCTTTGATCGCACCCGTTTCGTCATCCAACTGATACATCTCGTAACCTAGCGAATCGCGTAGGCGGGGAGGCTGTTCCTGTAGCGTAAGAGGAGATTTTAGCACCTTAAATACTCTGCTTGTTTTTGATTGAGAAGAAGATTTATGGAAGGCTTCTATCAAATCGAGACATCTACCCGATTGCGCAAATTCTTTGGTGAGCACGGCCACAAGGATCGCGGCATTGTCTAATGCCGGGGCTGTGGCTGTATCAAACTCTGACTTAATCACAATGTTGGGTTTGGTTCCCAATACCTGAAAAAGCATTAGCTCCAAAAACTTTTTGAATTGTGTGACCCAACCTTGCTCACTTTTTTTTGCTACTTCATTGTCCTTCTCCGCATAAGTAACGAGTACATCTATTTCATACGCCATGGTTTAAACTTTTTAGTTGACAAGTTTTTTCTTTTCAGTAATATTTTCAATAAGGCCCTGCGCTAAGTCATGGTGGGTGGCCAAAACAAAATAAAAATCAACGAGACTAATTTTAAAAATCACAGATCGGCCATTTGCTTCCGCTTCGGTAATTGTAGGAATGGCACCTTCTTGGAATAAATCTCCAAACACATCGCCTTGTTTCAGCTGCTGCACCACTTCTGTTTGATTTCTCAATGTGATTTCTCCAAAAGCCTGAATCAAAATGGGGCTTTCATCAGCGGGTATCACTAGCTTGTCTCGATGGTTCAGTGTGATGGGGTTGATTTTATCTGCCAAGTCGCTCAAAATTCTTCCACTGATCCCATTGAATACGGGCAATTTCTTGATCAGCATCACCATTTCAATTCCTAAAAAGAAACCATCGTCTAACCCTTCGAGTAATTGATTATTTTCAATAGCAGAATCCAGGAATTTTTTGTCGCGGATCGGTAAGCGGTCAGAGATGGTCTGGTAGGCTTCCCTGTCTTTATTGTACACCACCCATGCGGCTGTTTCTTGCAGTAACTTATCGCGGTTAAACA
Organism: Cyclobacteriaceae bacterium; assembly: GCA_013140395.1. Taxonomy (GTDB): domain Bacteria; phylum Bacteroidota; class Bacteroidia; order Cytophagales; family Cyclobacteriaceae; genus ELB16-189. Next base: position 7 of record JABFSY010000165.1, on the reverse strand, counting down.
TTTGACT
>JABFSY010000181.1 GCA_013140395.1 Cyclobacteriaceae bacterium | reverse complement strand
ATTTCAAACCGTAGATTTAAGCGAGCAATACAAAGAGAAAATCGTTGATTATATGTTCAACGAATACGAAAAAGGGAGAACTCCAAACCCCGATGTACTTTGTAACCGTGAAATAAAATTTGATGTGTTTCTGGACGCAGCATTAAAATTAGGCGCTGATTTTGTGGCCACTGGCCACTATTGCCGCAAAGGGTTTTTTGAAAAAGAGGGAAAGCAAATTTTTCAATTACTGGCAGGAAAGGATCCGAATAAAGATCAGCGCTATTTTTTATGCCAGCTTAATCAATCACAACTTTCGAAGGCACTCTTTCCCATTGGAGAATTGTTGAAAACAGAAGTGAGAGCCATTGCGAAAAAAGCAGGATTAGATACCGCTGAGAAAAAAGATTCGCAAGGCCTCTGCTTTATCGGAAAAGTTCATTTACCTGATTTCCTACAACAACGCCTGGAGCCAAAAAAAGGAAAAGTGATTGAAGTTCCACTCGACTCTGCCGTTTTTAGTAATGGCTTCTTAGATAAAGACCTTGTCGATATTTCTGCACCTTATCAATTAACACCTGAACTGGGTGAAGTAGTGGGTGAACACAATGGAGCACATTTTTATACTATTGGTCAGCGTAGAGGGTTGAACATTGGTGGGTATGAAAAGCCACTGTTCGTGATTGGCACGGACACCGAAAAAAACATTATTTACACAGGAAGCGGAGAAGATCATCCCGGATTGTATCGATATGGGCTTTTCATTCCCAAGGAAGACGAGCACTGGGTTCGCCCTGATCTTGGCATTCCCATCGGTGGAACTAGGAACTATTTGGCAAGAATACGCTATCGTCAACCGCTAGAAAAATGTACGCTTCACAAAAAAGAAGAAGGTCTCTACATCATTTTTGATCGACCTCAACGCGGGGTAACACCGGGACAATTTGCAGCATGGTACGAAGGCGAGGAGCTAATTGGATCAGGGATTATTAGTTAGTCAGTGCCGGGGCTGAACCCACTTACACCGCCCGATATAATAAACTTCATAGCAATCGGCCCGGGAATGTTCAATGGCTGCACGCTCTCACGAGGCACTACAAAATGATCTCCGGCTACTGCATAAGATTGGGGAAAATAAACAACAATCATTTCTTTTAGTCCGAGCTCACTTAAATCTTGTTGAGTAATAAATCCAATTCGGTGTAACTGGTTCTCTTTGTTAATTCGAACCAGCACCGGGCGGTCAAATTTTTTCTTGTCACCCACAAAAGCGGCCAGCAAATCTTTGACGGATGAATAGATTAGCTTGACCAATGGAATACGGTTGATACCATGGTCAAACCAATTTGAAAAAGTCTTGAAGGCAAAATTGGAGGTGAGGTAGCCAAATAACGTTATGACACTTAGTATAATCGCAAAGCCAACACCCGGATAGGGCAAATTCAATCGACTGTCCAGCCATTGAAAGGAAACAATGATGAAATAGACAGTTGCTACTAACGGAACAATAAAAAGGGTACCATTAAAAAAGTACCGAACGATCTTTCCAGCTAAGCCTTTCATACACGTTTTGTTAAATCAATTTATCTATCAAATGCCTCCAACAAAAAAGGCTTCTTGCGAAGCCTTTCTATTACTTGTTCGCCAATTTTTATAAAGAGAAACCGAGGAAACTCAAAAATCCCAGCGACATCAGCCCTACTAAAATAAATGTAATGCCCAGCCCTCTAAGCGGAGCGGGTACATTTGAATACTTCATCTTTTCTCTAACCCCTGCTAACGCAACAATAGCCAGCATCCATCCTATTCCCGAACCAAGTCCAAAAACAGTTGCTTCTGCCAAGTTGTAAGGGCGCCCCACCATAAACAATGCAGCGCCTAACACAGAACAGTTTACAGCAATCAAAGGAAGAAAAATTCCCAGTGTACCGTACAATGCAGGTGAAAACTTCTCAACGGCCATTTCGGTCAATTGGGTAATAGCAGCAATAACTGAAATGAAAATGATGAATTGCAAAAAGCTCAAGTCGACATTCTTGAAATCATCCCCCAACCAAGCCAATGCTCCGGGTACTAACACATGGTTTTGAATCAACCAATTAATGGGCACAGTAATTCCTATTACAAAAACAACAGCTACACCTAACCCTATTGCGGTAGTCACTTTTTTGGAAATGGCGAGGAACGAGCACATTCCCAGAAAGTAAGCGAATATCATGTTGTCGATAAAGATCGACCTGATTCCTATGTTTACTAAATTCTCCATATTAATTTCAGATTAATGCGTCTCGCGATGTCCGTTCAATGTGCGTTGTACCCAGATAACTATACCTACTAAAATACAGGCACCGGCCGGCAGTAGCAGCAATCCATTTCCGGTATAGTGAATACCCATCGATTCAAATACCTTAAAACCGAAGAGACTACCGCCACCGAACAATTCGCGAACGAATGCTACCATCATCAAAATGATGCCGTACCCCAAACCATTTCCAATGCCATCCAAGAAAGAAGGCCAAGGCTTGTTGCCCATCGCAAAAGCTTCTAATCGTCCCATGACAATACAATTTGTAATGATTAGCCCGACAAACACAGACAATTGCTTAGATACGTCATAGACATAAGCCTTCAAAATCTGATCTACCAAGATCACCCATAGCGACACAATAGCCAACTGAACAATGATTCGAATCCGAGAAGGAATTGAATTTCGCATCATCGAGATCACTACGTTGGAGGAAGCTGTTACCACCATCAATCCGATGGACATGACAAAGGCAGGTTTCATTTGGGTTGTGACTGCCAATGCAGAACAAACTCCTAAAATCTGAACTGTAATCGGGTTATCGATATCCAGAGGATTGCTAATCAACTTTCTATTCTTCTTAGAGAAAAGAGGCTCTGCTTTTTTCTCCACCACTTCTACTTCCGCTGTTGCTGTGCTCATAGG
>JABFSY010000356.1 GCA_013140395.1 Cyclobacteriaceae bacterium | reverse complement strand
ATGGCCACTCACAAAAACGGGTTTTGTTTCTGTATCAAAACCCACCATTTTATGTTTGCTTATTTCAGCAAAGGCTTTTTCAACTTTCTCGCGGTTGGTGATCACTGACACTTTTCCTTCAAAAGCACCTAAGGGGAGGTCGTTGATTTCCTCGTTGGTGATGGTTGTCTTACTCGGTAGGTGCATCATCCAGCCTTCGGATTTTGTAATTCAAGTAAGCCATAAGTACGGTCATCATTGGGCTGATGATGCAAAAGAAACAATAGGGCGCATAGGTCCAGGTCGATATGCCCAGCACTTTTGATTGTGTTGCTCCACAGGTGTTCCAAGGAACCAAAACGGAAGTAACGGTACCCGCATCTTCTAGTGTTCTGCTTAGCAATTCAGGCTTGTAACCACGCTTCCGATAAGTGTCTGCAAACATTCTACCGGGCACGGCAATGGCCATGTATTGATCGCCTGCCGTCAAGTTGAAGAAAATACTAGTGACTGCTGTTGAGGCAACAAGCGATCCGGTTGAGTGTGCCCATTTTATAATTTCTTCTACAATCCTTTTCAACAAGCCACATGATTCCATCACCCCACCAAAAATCATGGCGCCCAAAATCAACCAAATGGTATTGAGCATGCCAGCCATGCCTCCGGACGAAAGTAGTTCATTAATCATCGTATTGTCAGTCTGAATACTGATCGAAAGGGCTAGCGATTTCATCACGGCTAAAAAGGCCGATTTTATTGGGTCGTCCGTGATTCCTGAAACTTGAGCGATTATTTGCGGTTGAAAAATAATGGCGAAAATTCCACCTAAAATAGAGCCGACAAGAAGTGCCGGAATAGCTGGTACTTTGCGAACGATCATGAACAACACGAGTGCTGGCACTAAAAATAGAATAGGATTTAGGTTGAAAGCATTATCGATAGAGGTTAAGACGGCATCCGTATTTACGACTCCCGCGGTATCTAGCGTAAAACCCCAAACAAAAAAAATGATCAGTGTGATGGTGAGCGTGGGTACAGTGGTGATAACCATGTAGCGGATATGGGTAAACAGATCCGTTCCAGCCATCGCGGGGGCTAAGTTGGTGGTATCCGACAATGGTGACATTTTATCACCAAAATACGCGCCCGAGATCAATGCCCCTGCGATCACACCTTCGTGGATACCCAGCGTTTTTCCGATGCCGAGCAGCGCAATTCCCACTGTAGCAATGGTTGACCAGGAACTGCCTGTGGCCAATGAAACGATGCAACAAACCACACAAGCCGCAAACAAAAAAAAGGTGGGGTTCATGATCTTGAGTCCATAATAAATCATGGCCGGAACAATGCCGCTTAGCAGCCATGCACCAGAGAGCGAACCAATCACCAGCAGAATCAGCATGGCGCCCATGGCCGAGCTAATACTCTTAACAATACTTACTTCAATTTCTTCCCACGAGTGTCCGAGCCTCCAGGAAATAATACCCGCGACAGAGGCAGCCAGAACTAATGCTATTTGGTTAGGGCCATCCGTTGCGCCCGACCCAAAGACGATCACATTGATGGCCAAAAGAACAACAAGAACGAAAATGGGGATAAACGCGTGAATCAGTGTTGGCCTTTTGGGTTCCTTCATGAGGGTCTTTTTATGCGGTCAAGGTAAGAATAAGTGTTGAAGTTTTACTAGCATTGAGTTTCCAGTTACTTATTCGGATTGATTTTTATGCCTAACTTTTCACTTTAAACATGATTTATGTTCGATACGGCCAAAATACTTGAAAAAGCAAAGCATTCCGCGTTTTACCTCAAGTTGCTGAACTGGGGTTTGTATCGAATGGTACCCTTCAATAAGCCTCATGGCTTTCGGGTTTTAGAAATTGAAGATTATCGACTCAAAACATTAATGCCCTACAAGCGAGCGAATTTCAATCATATCAAGGGCTTGCATGCTTGCGGATTAGCCACCATTTCTGAGTTTGCGACCGGATTCTTACTACTAAGCAGTTTGGGTCAAAAAAAGTACCGAATGATTTTGCAGAAATTAGAGGTGAATTATTTGTACCAGGGTAAGATGGACGCAACCGCTGAGTTCAAGATTTCCAAGGAATGGATCGAAGAAAAAATAGCGATTCCCCTAAAGACGCAAGACACGGTAGTCGTTCCTTGCAAAGTAAAAGTGCACGATACAAAGGGCAATCATCTGACAACGGCAGTGGTGCATTGGCAATTTAAAGAATGGAGCAAGGTGAAAACCAAAACTTGAGAATTTTCTAATTTGCTTTAGCTTTGACTTACAAAAATTTGTTTTATGAGAAAAATAGATAGTCTTCTTTCAGAGTATGGCGAAAGTCATCAGAACCCCACCAACAAACTGATTCATTGGATTTGTGTGCCATTAATTTTCTTTAGTTTAATGGGATTAATCGCATCGATACCTGCTGGTATGTTAAGATCAGTTTTGGGGGAGGGAAGTATGTATGCCAATTGGGCGGCCGTGTTACTGGCGATGGCGTTGATCTATTATGTTTCGCTCTCGATACCGCTCACCGTGGGAATGCTTTTGTTCGCCTTATTGTGTCTTTTCTTAATCAACCGACTCGTGCTGTTGAATATCGCTCCGCTTTGGGTTGTCAGCTTGGCTATTTTTGTAGCCGCCTGGATCGGTCAATTTTATGGACACAAAGTGGAAGGCAAAAAACCATCATTTTTTAAAGACGTGCAATTCTTGATGATTGGCCCAGCGTGGTTGATGCATTTCATCTATAAGAAGTTAGGGATTCCTTATTGATAATCCGCGATCTCTTCTAATCTTGAAGATTCGTGCCTATAACTATTGCTCGTGGGAGTAATAAAAATTTTGATGACTGACTATCCTCCTGTTACCGTTCTTTGTCTTTGCTATAATCAGGAAAAATTTGTCGAAGAAGCGATCCGATCAGTTTTAACGCAATCGTACCC
>JABFSY010000301.1 GCA_013140395.1 Cyclobacteriaceae bacterium | reverse complement strand
GCTGAAGGCTGATCTATTTTGTTTCCGCTTTCGTCTCGCTGGTTGAGTGAAAGCTTCTGGGTCCACGTATCATTGGTAGGATCATACTGCTCTACATTGCGAATGGTTTGCGCATTGTTTGTACCTCCTACTACGTAGGCAAAATTTCCGATTGTCATCACCGATGCATTCACACGCTTAAATGAAACACCTGTACGCTGCTCCCAAGTGTCTGTTGTCGGCTTATACTCCCATAGGTCGTTGGTAGCGTTTGCATCTACGGTTGCACCCGCACCAACAAAGCCGCGATTGCTAACGGAAAATGCGATCGAACCGATTCTTCCAGTTTCTGTAATTGGATCTCCAAAATCTTTGACTTTTCGCCATGATCCGGCACCACTATTACCTGCAGGATCGAACTCCCAAAAATCCTTGAAGTAAACACCTGTTGTCTGACCTGTGCCCAAGCCAACATAGCCTTTATTTGAAATGGTAAATGCTACGGCACCACTCCGTGCAGAGCCGGGAAAATTCGTCTTTTTAACCCAACCATTTCTAATTGGATCAAATTGCCACCAATCTTGAACTCTGGTGCCTGCGGCAGTAAATCCGCCCCCTACATAAACCTTTCCATCAATAACAAAAGAGGCTGCACCGCTCCTGCCAGAGCCACTAAAATTCGCAATTTGTTTCCAGTTGCCTGGTTTCGCAACCGTTGGTGTTGAGGATGAACCCCCGCACGAGGAAAGGGTAAGTGCAAAAAAGCTCACTGAACTTATCGCCAAAAAATAAAATAGATGTTTCAAAGTGCTATTAGTTTTGTACATACGAATAATTGATTTTTAACTTGATTTTATGTTGCAAATTACGCTGATCCCCTAAAACAACTCTGTTCACTTCCGAAAAATAAGCTGGTGGAGCTACTGCAATTACTAGTGGAGTTACCGTATTAAGATTCGAGGCGAGTTCGCCACCCAAGTAGTTGACCAAAGGAAAGGTATACTTCGTTCCAATGCCATACTCAAAATCATATACGATGTTGGCGGACAAAAATCCGGATCTGTCAATCGCAGGGGCACGATTAAGTACCACATTCGATTGGTCTGTGACATATAAAGCTAACGTATTGGGCACTCTCAAAATAGTCGTGTAGGAATTTTGAACGGGTACTACTTCGAGAGCTGCATCGATTAATATAAAATTCCTATTCGAAAAGAAACTTTTCAACGTTGGGAACTCCACCTTGGTAGCCAATCCTATTCCGGATTGGACAAACGTGGTGTTCCCGGTAAGGGAGGATGAAATCGAACTGCGGCCAGTGAGCGCAGCAAGTGGAGTGGCACTCCGATCGCTCTGTATACTATTGAACTGTGCAGACGCATTCCGTATTGGAAAATCGAAGAACGTTTGCTGCAGCAAATCTCCAAACAACCTCTTATAATAAAGTCTGATCTTGACTCGGTTTGCTCTAAACCCCACCACACTTCCGTTTGCCGAAGCGTCTGTGGTTAAATGAAGTCCATTAAAAAAATCGTTGATAAAAGTAGTTGAATTGTTGAAGTAGGAGTTCGTGGTTCCAGCAAGGGCATCCGCCTGAGCCAAATCAAACCAGTTCTTACCGAACGCTGCGGGTAGCTTGAGGTAAAGTGAATCCCGGTTGGGTGAGAATTTCACGTTAACCGTTGTGATGGGAACCGGATTAAAATTGGCCTGGCTGGTATTATAAATAGCCGACTGAGTGGCGGCAACAAAAAACGATACATTTGCATCAGTTCGGTACGGCAAAGGAGATCTCAAACGTGGAATACTGGTCATTTGATGTATCTGGATTGTTTGAGTTTGGGTAGTATCTCCATAAAAATACTTTGAATATGGAAGAACCAAACCAATAGAATCGTAGGAACTATTTCTATCTGGAGCAAACGAACCGGAATACCCCACTTGAAAATAGGTAGACGCGGAAACTTTTCCCAAATAAGCATCTTGATAACGACCGAGCATTAGCTGGTTGGTCCCTGTTGTAGGAAGTGAATCAACCAAGATGGTGGAGGTTACTACTGAAAAGGTATCTACAAAAACCGTTCTCAAACTGCTTTTGCCGAAGTTTTGATCTCCCTTTAAAATCCCTGGGTCCTCACAGCTAATTAAGAACAACACAAAGATGACAATAGCGTAACCGTGAAACGGTTTACCCACTAAAATAGCCTTGCTTGCACGTTTACTAACCACCTTCACTAAGACTATTTGATTAACCGGAAAGTTTTACAATTCTAAACTATATAACAGCGGCACAATCAAAATATTGCACCGCGATGTAAAGTGGGCTTGGAGGGATTCAAACCCCCAACCTTCTGATCCGTAGTCAGATGCTCTATTCAGTTAAGCTACAGGCCCATGTTTCAACATACAACTAAAAGAGTGCCTTCTGCATCTTCTGTTCGCAATTGGTCGGCAAATTTAAGAGAATTAATCCTTTGAACAAATCTTTGATGTTGGCCACTGAGCACTAAAAATGTATTTTTGCCGTTTCAATTTTCAAAAAAAGCTATGTTTCGTCATCTTTTTCTCCTAATACTGCTTACGACCGCATTCCAATTCTCCATTGCTCAGGAAAAAGTGCAAAAAGCAAGAAGGCCCGATCTACCAGGTTCATTTATTGTCGAGTTTGGTTTTAACCGGGCACTAGGAAGTACACCTTCCAGATTCGAACAAGGTTTCTGGGGATCTCGTACACTCAACCTTTATTATCAATATCCAATACGAATCTTAAAGTCAAAATTCAGTTACAATCCTGCTTTTGGCCTATCATTCGAGCGTTATAAACTAACGAACAACTATAGTTTGACTAGAACACCGGAAGCAGATGGAACGTATGCTCTTCGGCCTGCTAGCGACTTGGGCATGCCCAATGCTGATAAAAGTATGTTGATCATGAACTATGTTGATTTTATGCCAGCTGAACTA
>JABFSY010000497.1 GCA_013140395.1 Cyclobacteriaceae bacterium | reverse complement strand
GCCTGCTTAGATGCACGGTTTTTTAGGGCTTTAGCCATTTTTGCTTGCACTTGATTAGTGCTAAGTTCAAAAAAAATTAGCTCTGTAGCCCCATTATAAACTATTTGAGTTTTTCAGCAGACCCTAAATATGTTTCTGAGAGCATAAGGTATCCTGCGCCCGCCCGCAGAATGGGTGTTGAGGGAAAAATCTATGTACAATTCGTTGTGGACAAAGATGGAAGTATTACTGATGTTACTACCGTGAACAGTTTGGGTGCTGGTTTGGAAGAGGAGGCGATTCGGATACTAAAAAATGCACCACCCTGGACGCCAGGTCGTCAGCGCGGTAAGCCAGTTAAACAAAGAATGGTGATTCCAATTTTTTTCAAGCTAGCACAATGAGGTAATCTTTTTTGTTAAGAAACCGTTCAGTCAAACAAAGTCAAATTCCCAAACTGATCGGCTGCCGGAACAGGTAGCAGCAACGAGGGACGGTCGAACTGAATTGAATTCAATTGCGGTGAGACGGTGAACCCGTCAAAGTCAATGCCATTTGCCCGTTTCAGAAGATCAAGTAGTTCGGATTCTTCCGCATCTTTTTTTAGCCAAATTGCTTCGCCTTCTTTGGAGAGAATAAGGGGTTGTCTATCCGAAACGGTGGCGGATAGACCGTTAGCTGTGGTGGTAATGATCGTGAACGTGTGGAATGCATCGCCATCTTCTTCGTATTCTTCCCATAATCCAGCTATCGAGAATACTTCTTTTGACGGAAGAACAAATCGCCATGGGATCATCGTCTTCTTTCCAACTTTTTTCCAGGCATAAAATCCATCGGCTGGTACGATGCATCTGAATTTTTTCAAGTTTTGCTTAAGCACTGGCTTTTCGGCAATCTGTTCGGCCCGTACATTGATCAGTCGCTCGGCTATTGACTTATTCTTCGCCCATTGGGGAGCAACGCCCCAATAGAAATAGGAAAACCCCTCTGGGCTTTCGCTAGTTAGAACAGGAAACAGTTGTGAAGGTGCGCCATTGTATCGGGGAAGGAAGGTTGGCTCTTCAGTGTTATAATGTGCAGCCAATCGGCTCGCAGAAGCTCCTACGGAAAAACGTTCGATCATGTCTTGATAATAAAGTCTAGCGCCCTCAACTCCGACCAATAGAGTCCGTCTCCGCCAAAATGAGCAAAGCCCACATGGCCACCGTGCTGTGGGCTTTCGGTTTTTACAAAGGTATGTCCTTTCAGGTCAGGAAAACACTCAAGGCTAAGGAATGGGTCATTTTTCGCATTGACGATCAACGTGTTTGTTTGAATAGCTTCCAGGAAATGAATGGAACTACAACGGGCGTAATAGTCTACCGCATTCGCGAAGCCGTGAATGGGAGCCGTAAAGTGATCATCAAACTCCATTAATGTCTTGACCTCATTAAGATGCTCTATTTGGGCGACTGGCTTCCTGTTTGACTTCTGAAGCACTTTTGTTTTCAGACTTTTAAGGAATCGCTGATGATAAATCCAGTTGGAGGGCTTCATGATTTCTCGGCAGCTTGTGTGTAAATCAAGGGGTACTGAAAAAACAACAGCCTTGGTTATTTTTTTGTAGGAGGTGCTACTTTCACCTAAAAATTTTAATGTCAGGTTGCCGCCCAAACTGAAGCCAACTAACGAGATGGATTGGTAGGTAGGGTAGACTTTTTCAATAACCGTTTTTAGATCTTCGGTAGCTCCACTGTGATAAAAACGAGGCTGCCGATTCATCTCACCGCTACAGCCTCTATAGTTCCAAGCCAATACATCAAAGCCTTTGTCAAAAAATGCTTTTGCCATTCCCTTTATGTAGGCTCTATCAGTGTTGCCTTCGAGCCCATGAGAAATGACGACAAGCTGTGACGCGCCTTGTCGCAGAAAGTCTAAATCTAGGAAGTCGTTATCAGGCGTTTCAATCCGTTCGCGTTCGTAGGGCCGCAATTCCACCTTTCTAAAAAGTGACGGATAAATTGTTTCTAGGTGGCGGTTGGGTAGAAATGTGGGACGTGCATAATTTTTCATCGATACTTTGCTGCGCCTGCTTTTTCGATCACTTAGGTCCAGCCCCTTTTTACTTTCAGAGCAGCTATATGCGCCAAATGATGCTCGCCATGCCAGGCATACATACCTAAAAGCTGCCCGAGGCTGATTTCCTTTTTTGTATCCGGGTGAATGAAGCTTCTGCTTAGGTCTTTTTGAGAAATTCGTTTTGCTAAAGAGACAAATTTTGCGTGCAGTGATTGAAGTAGATTTAGCGAGAGATCAATGTCCAGTTTTGTTTCTGGTGTCTCTGCCCACCCTTTTTCATCGTATGCCTTAATCACGGGGCTGTCTTCTGTAAGTGTCCACTTGATTCTTATGTAGGCATTCATATGACTGTCGGCTACATGGTGAATCACTTGTCGAATGGTCCATCCGCCCTCCCGATAAGGAGTATCCAATTGATTGTCATTTAGACCAGTCACCGCGTGCGAAAGTTTTCCCGGCAGTGTTTCTATGCGCGAAATGAAGTCAGCTATTTCAAGGGTGGTATATTCTGAGGCAGGCTTAAACTTTCCAATGGGGTACCTGTCAGGATCAGGCTGTAATTCAGTCATGGTAAAAGTTCCAAATAGTGTTTGTCAGTTCATCTTTTTGACCGCGTCATTGATTTCGCTTTCGGAAAAAGGCTTGTGAAGTACAACTGGCTTTTTCTTTTTAGCATTCCTCTTCTTTTTAACCCTGATGTTTGTGAGCTCAATGAGGAGTGAAAAAGCCACCGCGAAGTAGATATATCCCTTTGGAACGACAAATTCCAACGCCTCTAAAAACAACATGAAGCCAATTAAGATCAAGAAGCCTAATGCCAGTACCTCCATGGAGGGATGCTGCTGGATGAATTTACTAATGGCTCCGGAGAAGAACATCATTACGCCAATTGAAATCATAACCGCAAAAATCATGATGATGACTTGATCCACTATCCCGATGGCCGTAAGAATGGAATCAAATGAGAAGATGATATCAAGCAAAATAATCTGAAAGATGGTGGCACTCAGGGTAGGTACCTTTGGCTTACCACTCACTACGTCTTCGTCTTCTTCACCCTCCATTTCGTGGTTTATTTCCATGGTGCTTTTTGCGATCAGAAATAACCCTCCAAAGCCGAGGATTAGATCGCGGCCGCTAAACGTATGGTCTCCATGGAACCCCAGGAATTTGATCAGCCAATCCGGCATGAAGTCATTGACGGCAAACAACGGCTCTTTGAAACTGATGATCCAAGTGATGCAAAGCAAGAAAACAATGCGAACAAACATGGCCAAAAACAGACCTATGTTTCTCGCTTTACCGCGTTGTTCTTCGGGTAGTTTGTTGGAAACAATCGAGATGAAAATAATATTGTCAATTCCTAAGACAATTTCTAAAAAACATAGAGTTATAAGAGCAAGCCAGGCATCGGCTTTTAAGAATATTTCCATCTACAGCAGAATTTGAAATTTGTGTCTAAATTAAACAAAGAGTTGAACTTAAAAAATGTATGTCCAAACAAAGGAAAATCAGTCTTTTAATCCCATTTTTGGCCAAACTATTTTTGATTTACAGTTTTTAATGCCACTTACGTTTTCATCAAAAACACGTGACTTATCTATCCGGCAGATGGCTACTGAATCGATGGATTTAGTGGTGATTGGCGGAGGCATTACCGGAGCGGGTATTGCACTTGATGCAGCGTCTCGCGGACTTACTGTTGCTTTGATTGAAAAAAATGACTTCGCGTTTGGCACCAGTAGCCGCTCTACAAAATTGATACATGGAGGTTTGCGCTACCTCAAACAATTGGAATTTGGATTAGTGAAAGAGGTGGGCAGCGAGCGGGCAATCGTTCATCGACTAGCACCACACCTGGTGATACCGGAAAAGATGTTGCTGCCACTTTATGAAAAACGAGGGATGGGTTACTGGCTCGCTTCGTTGGGGCTCAAGATTTATGACTGGCTTGCGGGAGTCAAACAGCAAGATCGGAGGGTGATGCTTACACGAGGTCAAACACTCCGTGCAGAACCATTGCTAAAGCCAGAAGATGTAAAAGGGGGAGCGATTTATGCGGAATACAGAACCGATGACGCTCGGCTCACTACTGAGATTGTGAAGACCGCCCATCATAAAGGCGCGATCATTGCCAACTACTGTCAGGTTACCGGTTTTGTTTATGCGGAGAATCGGGTGGACGGAGTTCATGTAACTAACATGCTGGTAGGCAATACGTTCACGATAAAAGCAAAAGCTGTGGTGAATGCCGCTGGTCCATGGGTAGATGAATTGCGCGAGCTCAATCATTCCAAGAAAAACAAACGCCTGCACCTTACTAAAGGAGTCCATGTGGTCGTTCCCAACAACAGGTTTCCTATTAAACAGGCGATCTATTTTGACGTAGATGACGGAAGAATGATTTTTGCCATTCCACGCGGAAGAACGACCTACATTGGAACAACAGACACTACTTACCAAGGGAACAAAGAAGAGGTGTTGACAACCCAAGAGGATGCGGCTTATATTATCAATGCAACGAATCGCACCTTTCCAAAAGTGACATTGACCATCGATGATATTGAATCCAGTTGGGCTGGATTGCGACCGTTGATACACGAAGATGGTAAGTCGGCTTCTGAACTTTCCCGCAAAGACGAAATATTTGTATCTGAAACCGGTTTGATCTCTATCGCGGGAGGCAAGCTAACGGGCTATCGTAAGATGGCAGAACGAATTGTCGATCGGGTAGTGTCAACTAGTTTCCCTCAAATTAAAGTTAAATGCTTCACAGACTCAATACCTTTTTCAGGTACCCAGTTTAGGAACTACGAAGAGGTAAAAAACTATAAGGGAAGCCTACTGATTCAGCTTCGAGTGTTAAATCTTGAAGGTCAGGTTAACTATTTGGTGGCTAACTATGGTAAGCATTGCGATGTGATTCTGGATCGACTTAAAGTAAATTTGGAGAAGGACACGGACGTTGCTTTGATGAAAGCAGAATTATGGTATTGCTTTGAATATGAGATGGTTTTGACCCCCGAAGACTTTCTGGTAAGGCGGACTGGGATGTTGTACTTCGATCTGCCCCGACTGCAAAAAATTAAAGAAGTAGTACTGATTGAGTTCAGCACTTTTTTCAGCTGGTCATTGAGCGATCTCGATATAGCGAGGAAAAGACTAGATAAAGTAATTTTACAGGCAACTCAATTTTTACCAAGTAACAATCCATGAAGATTTTATTGTTTTTAGTCGGCATCGTTCTTTTAATCGGGGTGGAGGTAGCACGTGTGTATTATATCATGCCCTTTCCGGGAAGTCAAGTGGATGAGGTGGTTGAGCTTGCTTACTTCATTCAAAATTATATCTGGTGGTTTCGAATCGTAGGTGTTTTAATGATAGGTTATCCCGCATTCTTCTATTTAGTTGGGAACAATGCCTACATCAAATGGACTGTTGCGTCCATGCTCGCATTTTGGATAATTGTCTGCTATGCTTTCAATTTTCAGTTTCTGGCCGACAAAATGTTCTATCAATCCGAGTCTGTTTCGTTACTAAAAGCAAAAGATAGTAAGATAATTGATAATCAGCTTGTTATAGGCGTTTCACTGAATGGTAAGTCTAGAGCTTATCCAATAGAAATCATTGGTTATCACCACCAGGTCCGTGACACTATTGCGGGCCAACCAATCATGGTTACTTACTGCACGGTGTGCAGATCTGGCCGTGTGTTTAGCCCATTGGTCAACGGCCAGCCGGAAACATTCAGGCTAGTTGGCATGGATCATTTTAACGCCATGTTTGAAGATGCTACCACAAAAAGTTGGTGGCGACAAGTCAACGGAACAGCCATCATAGGCCCATTGAAGGGAGCACAACTGACCGAAATAACTTCTCAACAAATGACACTTCGGGCATGGCTTTCGAGGCACCCTGAATCGTTGATTCTTCAACCCGACCCAAAATTTAAAGATCAGTATGAGACATTGGCAAAGTATGACGAAGGAAAGATGGAGGGGAGCCTTGAGGGTCGTGATTCGTTATCGTGGAAAGATAAATCGTGGGTGGTGGGTGTGCCGATGGGTTTGTTTGCGAGAGCCTATGACTGGAATGAGTTGGTCGAACGAAGAGTGATAAATGACCAAATCAGCGGTCGCCCGATATTATTAGCAGTGGAGGCCGACTCTGCTTCTTTTCACACCTGGGTGTCCGTTGCGGGAATGGATACTCTTCAGTTTTTGTTAAAGGATAGTTTGAATGTATTGATTGATCAGCAATCGGGTTCGCGATGGAATTGGAACGGCAAATGTGAAAGTGGAAAATATGCTGGCAGCCAACTTGAAGTGCTTCCCTCATATCAGGAGTTTTGGCATTCCTGGAAAACGTTCCATCTTAATACTGAACGGTTTATTCCACCAAAAGCGAAAGAAAATGACTAGCCGAGTGTGGTGGAAGGAAGCGATTGTCTATCAAATATATCCTAGAAGCTTTAAAGACAGCAATGGGGATGGAGTAGGTGATCTTCAGGGAATTATCTCAAAGTTGGATTACATCCAATCGCTCGGTGTGGATGCTGTTTGGCTGAATCCAATTTATAAGTCTCCGAATGATGACGGGGGTTACGACATCAGCGACTACTATTCCATTCAACCTGAATTCGGATCGATGCAAGACTTCGATGAACTGTTGGCCGGGCTTCACCAACGCGGCCTGAAGTTGATCATGGATTTGGTCCTTAACCATTCATCCGATGAGCATCCCTGGTTTGAGGAGTCAAAAAAATCGAAGTCTAATTCTTTCCGTGATTACTATTTTTGGAAGCCGGGCAAAAACGGACATCCACCAAATAACTGGCCTTCTTTCTTTGGTGGCAATGCCTGGCAATTAGATGACCGGACGGGCGAGTACTACCTGCATCTTTTTTCAGTCAAACAACCCGATCTAAACTGGGAGAACATCGCCTTGAGAAAGGACATCCACGAGTTGATGCGCTACTGGTTGAAAAAAGGCGTGGATGGTCTTCGACTTGATGTGATTTCTGCGATTTCAAAGCGAACTGATTTTCCGCCTACAGATACAGCTGATTTTAATGAAACCATTCGCAGGTATTATTCAAATGGTCCGCGACTGCAAGAGTTTATTGAAGAAGTCAGAACCAAAGTCATCAATGAATACAAAGATGTAATGACCGTGGGTGAAGGGCCGGGAATTACACCACAAAACGCGCTTGATTACTTAGATCCGGAGAAGGGTTTAAATATGATTTTTCATTTTGGTCATATGTTTATGGACCAAGGCCCTGGTGGCCGATTTGACCCTATTCCCTGGTCGATGACTGATTTTAAGAAAGTATTCAAGACGTGGGACGATACGTTCGCCAAAACCGGGTGGGGAAGTATATTTCTTGGCAATCATGATTTTGCTCGAATGGTCTCCAGATGGGGAGATGATAGCAGCTATTGGAGAGAATCATCCACGTTACTGATAACTCTGTTATTGTCAATGAGGGGCACGCCTTTTATTTTTCAGGGTGATGAAATAGGGATGACCAATACCAAGCTAAAAGCGGTCGCAGATTCCAAAGACATAGAAACTCAAAATGGATGGCGTGAAGCCCAAAAGCGAGGAATGTCAGAAGATCAATTTCTTTCGCTAGCCAACTATTCCGGACGAGACAACGCGCGCACTCCAATGCAGTGGGACGATAGTGTTTTTGGAGGGTTCACCACTGGTCATCCATGGATGGATCTAAATCCGAACACGTCTCGAATTAACGTTGTTGCTCAAGCGGATGACCCCGATTCAATCCTCAATTATTTTCGCGCGATGGCGAGTCTACGTAAGACGCATCCAGCATTAACCTACGGTTCTTATGAACCCATTGAAACAAAACATGAACGGTTATTTTCTTACAACCGCGTGGAGGGCAAAGAAAAATATCAGATAGTTCTTAATTTTTCTAATGAGAATAGTACCTTTCCAATCCCGCAAAATGGGCAAAGACTGATTGGTAACTATGCCGATGTAAGTTCAAGTCTACGCCCGTGGGAAGCAATGATATATAAACTATGAGTGACCGAAAGAATATTTTGTGGGGCATCGATCTGGGGGGGACGAAAGCGGAGGGAGTAGTCCTTGGCCCGGGTGGTTTAAATGAGATACTTTTTCGTGATCGTGTGCCCACGGGTGCGGAGCATGGCTACCAGAATATTCTTGGTCAAATAGAAAAGCTGGTGCGGATGATGGAAGGCAAGATGGGTTATCGGCCTTCAAAGTTGGGAATCGGTACGCCCGGCACGCTAGATCCTAAGCTTGGCACCATGAAGGGCTGTAATTCAGAGTGTATGAATTTTCAACCGATGAAAAGTGATCTGGAAAAGTTATTGGGTCTGGAGATTTTTATTGCCAATGATGCCAATTGTTTTGCCTTAGCTGAAGCAAGAATGGGCGTAGTGAAAGAGAAATACCCGGACGCAAAAGTGGTGTTTGGCGTAATCATGGGCACTGGTGTGGGTGGAGGCTTGGTGGTAGACGGAAGAGTAATCAACGGGCTCCATGGAATTGGAGGCGAGTGGGGTCACAATTATTTAGATGAATCGGGGGGACCGTGTTACTGCGGAAAGAGCGGTTGCGTGGAAAAAGTATTGGCAGGCCCTTCATTGGAAAGATATTATCATTCAATAACGGGTCAACAGACTAGGCTTAAAGAGATTTATGAATTGTATAAGGTGGGTGACGAAAACGCCACCAAGACGATTCAACGCATGTCGCACTTTTTTGGAAAAGCAATCAGTGTCATCATAAACATTATTGATCCGGATGTAATAGTAATTGGGGGTGGTGTGGGGAACATTGATGAAATTTATACAGATGGCATTGAGTCAACCCGAAAGTATATTTTTAATAATGGCGTGGTAGATACCCCCATTGTAAAGCCATTGTTGGGCGACAGCGCAGGGGTTTTTGGAGCAGCCTATTTAACCGTTTAAAACACCTTCAACTTTGAACTTTCAACCTTTGAAACTTGAACATCAACTTTGAACTTTGAATTTTGAATTCTAAAGCTTCCTGATATGAAAAAAATTGCCATCGTAGGCCCTATCCCTCGCGACCATATTGTTACTCACCAGGGCGACTTAATTCAAAAGTGGGGATGCGTTACACATCCGGTGATCGCGCTGTCAATCATGGCCGGAGATAAATTGGAGGTCGTGCCAGTTTCGCATTTGCGCAAAGTAGATATGGATAATGTGCGGGAGGTTTTTAAAGGGTATAAAGGGATCAATACAAAATTCATTTCATCCAAGAATGATCAGGGAGATATAATTAGTCTTCGTTTTGTAGATGTCAACAATCGACTGGAGCGACAAACGGGGTTCATGGATCCCATTATGCCGGCCGACTTCAAAGATCTTTTGGATTGCAAAGTATTTGTGTTCATACCTATAAGCGACTATGAAATTTCATTAGACACGCTGAAGTACCTAAAGAAAAGGAGTAAAGGCATAATTATTTTTGATGCCCACGGCCCGACCACTGCCTGCCTGGCAAATGGCGAACGCCAGCGTAAATTCTGGATCGATCGCGATCAGTGGCTTCCCTACATCGATGTGTTAAAGATGAACCTTGAAGAGGCCCAGGCATCGTGGTTCAAGAAGGAATATGAAAGCCAGGATTTTTCAATCTCTGAAGACCCCGATCGCGAAGAGTTGAGAAAATTCGCACTACACTGCTTATCGCAAGGTGTCAAGTGTGTCTGTGTTACAGTAGATTCCAGAGGTTGTTTGGTCTATCGAAAGGAGCGGGGAAAATTCAAAGAAGATTTAGTCCCAGCTATCAAAGTTGATCAGGTGATTGACACCACGGGATGTGGCGATTCTTTTGCAGGCGGGGTCGGCTTTGGACTACTCCACAAGCCGACTGATTACCTCAATGCCGTGAGTTATGGAAATGCCTTAGGAGCTCTTAAAACGCAAGGGAAAACGTTTGCGGTATTTAAATCTCAGGCAGAGACTGAACAAATAATCAAGCAGGGCTATATTCGCGCGTGAAATGGAATACAAGATTTTGAACACAGAAGTTAGAAGTCAGAATTTAGAATTTGGGTTTCTCTTAAGCTTGTGAATTCTTACTTCAATATTCTGAATTCTTTTAATTTATATTTTAAAAATGATAAAAGCAGTAATATTTGATCTGGATGGAGTAATTG
>JABFSY010000393.1 GCA_013140395.1 Cyclobacteriaceae bacterium | reverse complement strand
AAAGAGGTCGAAGATGAAGCTGATGCCCGCATTTTTGGTAATCTGTTTCATGACGTGATGCAGTTTTTCTATTCAGATTTGAAATCAAATGATGAGATAGGAGAGGTAGGTGCAGAACATTTCAATGATTAACCTAAAAAGTTAGACCTGCTCGTTGAACGAGCCTATCGAAAGCACTTTAATTTAAACGACAAAAAGAAAGTAGAATACCAAGGGCAACAATTAGTGGTCAACGAGATGGTGAAAAAAATGGCCGATCACGTGTTGAGAAAAGATGAACTCTATGCGCCTTTTTTTATCGACATGCTGGAACAGGAAGATTTTAAGACCTCTTTTCCTATTAATGAGAAACTGACTATTCTACTGGGTGGCAAGATAGATCGTGTGGATCGAAAGGAAGATGTTGTCCGTATCATAGACTACAAAACAGGAAAGGACGAGAATTCCTTTAGCTCAATTACTTCTTTGTTTGATCGTGATGACGATAAGAGAAATAAGGCGGCTTTTCAAGCGCTGTTTTATTCCTGGGTATACGATCGGGTGAAGGGAAATTCAAACGTTAAACTTCAACCGGGTCTCATCAACAGAAAAGAGATTTTCAATGACCAGTTTGAATATGGCCTCAACTTGAAAGGTGAGTCTATCCAGGACGTCAAATATCTCCTGCCGGAATTTGAAAATAGCCTCGTTGTTTTGTTAACTGAATTATTTGACCCCAAACAACCATTCGATCAAACGGCAAAAGTCAGAACATGTGAGTATTGTGCCTATAAAGAAATTTGTGCCAGGTAAATTCAATAATTAAAGTTGTTTCTCCACCCACTTTCGCGCGTTTACAAAGGCCTCAAACCAAGGAGATATTTCATGTAGTAGTTTCCCGTTATTAGGGTAATGAGGCCAATTCCATGGGAATAGACTGCGCTCAATATGTGGCATGATTGCCAGATGTCTTCCGTCTGTCGAATACAAAGAAGCAACTGAGTATTCACTTTCATTAGGATTACCCGGATACTCGGGATAGGTAAAGGTTGAACCAATCTTATAGTTGGATTGGTTTTTTAATTTGAACATTCCTTCGCCATGCGCCAGCCAAACACCAAGTTGTGCGCCTTCATAGCTGGAGAGCATAACTGAATTGTTTTTTGGTATGCTGATCGTAATAAAGGTTGATTCGAATTTACCGGAACCGTTGTGATGCATTTTAGGATGATCGGCCATAGGCATTTCACGATAGACCAATCCTAATTCCATCATTAACTGACAACCATTACACACACCTAAACTCAATGTATCAGGTCGCGCATAGAAATTGTCTAATGCAGCTTTTGCTTTCGGATTGTACAAGAATGAACCCGCCCAACCTTTCGCTGAACCTAGCACATCTGAATTAGAGAAGCCACCCACAAACACAATCATGTTCACGCCACTTAAATCTTCCCTGCCTGCTACAAGATCGGTCATGTGGACGTCTTTCACATCAAAGCCTGCGAGGTAAAGAGCGTAGGCCATTTCACGATCTCCATTCACCCCCTTCTCTCTGATGATCGCTGCTTTTATACCAGATGGTGTTCTGCGTTTGGGATCAACACCATAGGTGGAGAATTTTCCATCGAAGCCTGGTTGAAATTGATAGGAGAGTGGTTGCTTTTTAAAATTGACTTTCCTTTTTTCAGCGTGGCCTTTGGGTCGTTGGATTTTATCGAGCAGGTAGGAGGTGTGATACCAATTGTCTCGCAAGTCAGAAATTCTAAATGTTGAATGTTGATTATTGAATTTTGAATTGGCGATAGTTAATAGATGATCTTTGGTTACCGTTCCAATAGTATGATAAACTAAATTTTTATTTTTTAAAATTTGGATTGCAAGCTCTGACTGAACTTGAATGACAACTCCTGGGTTCTCAGAAAAAAGTATTTTTATTAAATCATTTCCTAACGAGTCAATATTCAATTCAATACCACTATTCAAAGTGGGAAAACACATTTCTAATAGCGTTGTGATCAACCCTCCTGAAGAAATGTCATGACCGGCAAGAACAAGATGGTCGCAAACCAGTGCTTGAACGGTTTCAAACGCCCTGATAAAATAAGCATCATCTTTGATAGTTGGAGCTTCCTTGCCAAGTTGGTTCACCGCCTGACCAAAACTACTGCCTCCCAATTTGAAATCGTCTTTTGAGAAATCAACATAGATGAGTTGTGAACCTACAATTGGCTCCAATGCTGGCGAAATTGTTTTGCGGATATCACTAACTTCTGCCACTGCAGAAATGATTACTGTTCCCGGTGCGTATACTACTTCTCCTTTCGGATACTTTTGACTCATCGAAAGTGAATCTTTCCCGGTAGGAATATTGATGCCCAACCCACATGCAAACTGACTGACGGCATCCACCGCTTCATAGAGTCGAGCATTTTCCCCTTCACTTTTTGCGGGCCACATCCAATTCGCACTAAGCGATACGCCTTTAAGTCCGTGTGTTAGTGGTGCCCAAACTAAATTAGTCAATGCTTCTGCTATCGCCAATTTACTTCCCTTGGCGGGGTCAACCAGTGCAGCAATCGGAGCATGTCCAATGGAAGTTGCGATTCCTTTATTGCTTAAAAAATCCAACGCCATTACTGAGACATTGTTCAACGGAAGTTGAATGGGGCCACAGGTTTGCTGGGTGGCTACTTTTCCTGATACTGATCGATCTACCTTGTTGGTCAACCAATCTTTGCAGGCAACGGCCTCTAATTGCAAAACTTGTTCAACGTAAAATTTCAGTTTCGTTGGATCGTAAATGATATCAGAAAAATCAGCCGCTGTTGTTTTATCGGTAAGAATAGTTTTAGGGGAAGAACCAAGTAAATGATTCATCTCCAGTTCCACCGGATTGATCGAATGATTCGCTCCAGCGAATTTAAATTTATGATCTCCTGTTGCGTGGCCTACGACATACAT
>JABFSY010000217.1 GCA_013140395.1 Cyclobacteriaceae bacterium | reverse complement strand
CTGCACCCGAAAGCCGATCGAGTAGGGGCGGGGCAAGTTTGTGTCGTGCTGCAACAAAATAGTTTCTTGGTTTGCCGTTTCAATCATGGTGGTAACTACATCTCCCAACTTGAAGTTTACTTTTGCGTTGGAATGATTCTCGCCACCCTTTTTTACGATGTGTTCATGCAGACCACGTGCTTTAGTTGCATATGAGACTAGTTTGGTAAACCTATTCCCACGATTGATATTCGTCATCATGGCAATCGGCCCTATCCCATGAGTTGGATAAAGATCACCGTTGCGATCTACTGAATGTTGAGTTCGCCATTGTGCCTCTGAAAATCCTTTTTCACCAAACTCTACTCCGTCTCCGTAGGGTTGTTTTCCATCATTGAATTTGACTTCTCGTAGATCATGTTGATAGCCACCTTGCAAATGAATCAGCTCGCCAAAAATGTTTTGGCGAACCATATTCATAATTGCCATTACATCGCGTCTATAACACACATTTTCTAACATCATCAGGAGCATGCCGGTCTTTTCTGAAGTGTCAACCAGTTGCCAGCATTCTTCCACCGTCATTCCGATTATTACTTCACAGCCTACTTGTTTTTTTGCATTCATTGCATCAAGACACATGACAGTATGCCACTCCCAGGGAGTTGCAATGATAACAGCATCAATGTCTTTATTCTCCAGTAACTTCTTATATCCCTGAGGGCCGTCCAAAATAATTTGCGGTTTGCGCTTTCCTGATTTGGCGATCATAGGAAGGCAGAGATCAATCATGCGCTGTTGGACATCACAAATTGCTACCACTTCGACATCGGTACGCGCTAGTGCAAGTTCTAAATGACCTTGCCCGCGGAGCCCCACACCGATGATGCCGAGACGGACTTTCTGGTCTGCGAAATGTGCAAATGTATCGTTTGTTACCAAAGTTGCGCCCAGAGTTGCAGTCGCAGTTGTCTTTATAAAATCGCGTCTCGTTGTGATCATAGCTCTTTCATTAATGTTTGGTATAAACTAATCATACTCCTGATGTCATCTTTGTGTACTTTTTCGTGGGGTGTGTGAGGATTTAACTCAGGTGCACCCACAAAGCACCAATCGAAAAGGTTAGGATTTCTTTGCAACTCACCACCGTCACTGGAGCCCATGCCTTCAACTTCAAGTTGATAATCAATTTTATTCTTGTCAGCGATCGCGATGATCTTGTCCACAAAACTTCTGCGTGGTATGTTTTTATCGCGCAAAGAAATGGCAACCCCTTTCCCATGCTCCACTCCCTCCGTAATCCATGTGATATCGGAAATCAACGCTTGTCTCACTTTCCATTTTCGATAGATGTAATCTGCCAGGTACCCCACTGAGCCTCCACCATGTTCTTCCCAGCAACTAAACACGATAACGCCATCTTTCAGCGTGGAGGCCACTTGCAAAGCATTATAGATTCCGAGCCGATTGTCGAGATAGGCGGTTTCAATGTAATCTTTTGTTTCGCGAAAGTCGATTTTGTAAGTAAGTGAAGTGCCGCGGTCGATAGGTCTGCCAAATTTGTAGAACGCATGATCTTCTTTATCAAATTCCAATTCACACTCGATAGGACCGAGACTGTCGCGCCCAACCAGTTTTGTTCCCATTTCGGCATCTGGACTACCAATGCTTAGCAATTGGTTGAAGTAGCGAACCGTAAAACCAATACTATCCATATGGGCGAAGATGGCGGTTCTGGGTGTGCCAAATTTTAAGATGAGGCAATCTTGAAATTCTTCACCGGCTACAATCGTAGGCTGCGTCTTCCAGTTTTTCTTTTCTTTTTTTATCCATTGCAATAAAAAATCGCGCAATGGTTTTTCGTACCCGGACGGAGCCTGAACTTCGCAAAGGTGCTTTAACAGGCTCCAATCTTGTTTGCCGTTTTTTGGTGAAGTGACTTTCATTTTATTTGTTACCAATATCCGCAACTTTATCTTAAATTTTCGTCAGATAAAAATGAAATCTATGAATGTATTTGTTTTGAGTGAACAAAATTCAATTGCCAATCATTTTTTATCAGAATTGCGTGATGTGAATCAGCAAAACGACCGTCTTCGCTTTCGGACAAATATGATTCGGTTGGGAGAAATCATGGCCTATGAAATCTCAAAAAAGATGGAATACCAGTCTGTCAACGTGCAAACGCCTTTAAAAAACGCACAAGCAATGCTTTTAAGAGAGAAGCCAATTTTGCTAACAGTGCTAAGGGCAGGTTTGCCCTACTTTCAGGGTTTCTTAAACTATTTTGATAGTTCAGATGCCGGTTTTATTGGCGCCTACCGAAAAGAAAACCAAGAGGAAATTTCGATTGAATTGGACTACCTGGCGATTCCTTCTATTGAAAACAAACAGTTGGTGCTAATTGATCCGATGCTGGCTACAGGACTTTCGTTTATTCGAACCATTACAGAACTCTCTAAGCACGGCCGACCCGCGCACATCTACATTGCCTCGCTGGTAGCTGCACCAGAAGGGATTAAGAAAATAATGGATACCTTGAAAATACCTTTTACTCTTTTTACTGTTGCTATTGATGAAAAGCTAAATGCCGAGTCTTACATTGTGCCTGGTTTAGGTGATGCGGGTGATTTGAGTTTTGGAAAAAAGAAATGATAGGTTATTAAAATGCTTGAGGAGATTTTAAAAGCGATTCCGGTCGTTCTTTCTAGTTGTTTGAAATTTGTATTGGGGCCTTTACAAGGGTATGCCTTGAAATTGCATCCGCTTACCACTGCGCTCTCTACAATCCTGGGAATGATGATCAGCGTAGTGAGTTTCGCTTATTTTGGAGAATGGCTGAAAAGGCGCTTTTTCCGTGGCTATTTTGAGCCACCAGCCAATCCATCTAAGCTGCGAAGAAAATTTCTGGTGGTCATGCGAAAGTATGGGCTGGGGGGCATTGCCTTTTTTACACCGCTAATTTTTACACCCATTGGTGGTACCCTTTTGGCACTCGGTACCAATAAACCGCGCGAAAGAATTCTTTTGTACATGCTAGTCAGCGGTATTTTCTGGTCTGCTTTGTTCACTTTCGCAGTGTATGCTTTCGGTAATGCCGTTCTGCCAGATTTTATCAAGTAGTTTTTTCCAGCAGTAGGCGTCAGACCGCTTCGAGCGGTCTGACGCCTTTCTCATATATAGCGAATGACTAAATGAAAATTGCCTCGGTTGCTCCGGTTACTGATTTAAGATTACTTCCGATTTTGCAGCAATTAATTCATTTGCCCGACAACTTTAATATCCTAATTTTGTGAGCTAACCCTACTATTTTATGAGTGTACTCGTCAATAAGAACTCCCGCGTAATTGTTCAAGGATTCACTGGCTCAGAAGGTTCATTTCATGCAGGTCAAATGATTGAGTATGGCACCAACGTAGTGGGCGGTGTTACTCCCGGCAAAGGAGGCCAAGTTCATTTGGGCAGACCCGTGTTTAATACAGTCAAAGAAGCTGTTGAAAAAACAGGGGCTGATGTTTCGATCATCTTCGTTCCACCCGCATTTGCTGCGGATTCGATCATGGAAGCAGCGGAAGGGGGGATCAAGGTAATTGTGGCCATCACGGAAGGTATCCCGGTGAAAGACATGATGATTGCTAAACAGTATGTGAAAGATAAGAAAGTGACACTGATTGGACCTAATTGCCCTGGGGTAATTACGCCCGGAGAAGCGAAAGTGGGAATCATGCCAGGTTTTGTATTCAAGAAAGGACGGATCGGAATTGTGTCTAAGTCAGGAACATTAACCTATGAAGCGGCCGACCAAATAGTGAAGGCCGGTTTAGGGATTAGTACTGCCATCGGTATTGGTGGGGACCCGATTATTGGTACGCCAACGAAGGACGCGGTTGAGTTGTTAATGAATGACCCGGAGACCGATGCGATTGTAATGATCGGTGAGATTGGCGGTAGTTACGAACCCGTTGCTGCTCGTTGGATCAAGGAAAACGGAAATAAAAAACCAGTAGTGGGGTTCATCGCTGGTCAAACGGCCCCTCCCGGTCGCAGAATGGGTCATGCCGGGGCAATTATTGGAGGTGCAGATGATACCGCTGAGGCTAAAATGAAAATAATGCGCGAGTGTGGTATTCACGTAGTAGAGTCTCCTGCATTGATAGGAGACACAATGCTAAAAGCATTGGGAAAATAGGTTGGTTGGCTAAAAGGCAGCCTTAAACTCTCTTTCCAAATAGCTATTCAGGCCGCTTAGGCTATTGAACATGCCAAGGCGCTCGGCAGCTTCATCCATGTTGTCGTCTTTGTAAACCACTTCCACAAAGAAGTCCTTGATCATATACAAGAATATTTTTCGCTCATCGCGCATTCTTGTCCCAATCATCACACCGTGCTCCCGCACATAGTTTAGTTTTTTGGACTCAGACAGGTGTTTAAAGAAGAGTTTGAAGAACATAAAGTGATTTGCTTTTCCGTTTATACGGCAAAGAAAGTGGGTGTGACTGGGTTTGAAAAATGGAGGGTTTGAACAGCGACTTAGTTCTATGCCCGATTAATAACGTGGGCATTTATTAATGCTTCAAACGCTGATAATCTTACTTGGTCACAGAATCAGTCAACGTGTTGAATTACTTCAGAAAGCGGGTTCTGCGCTTCGATTTGTTTCATTTATCCGGAAATATTGCGAGCATGCATAAATTGACTAGTGAGTCAAGTTATGCACCTTGTCACAATAGCTCATTAGCCAAATTGGCGAGTTCTGAACGCTCACCTTTCTCAAGGGTAATGTGAGCATACAACTCATGGTCTTTGAGTCGGTCGATGATATAGGAAAGACCATTACTTTGTGAATCCAGGTAAGGCGTATCGATTTGATGAATATCTCCAGTAAAAATGATCTTGGTATTTTCACCTGCTCTGGTAATAATCGTTTTTACTTCGTGTGGTGTGAGATTTTGCGCTTCGTCTACAATGAAAATGATGTTGGAAAGACTTCTGCCTCGAATATAGGCCAATGGTGTGATTACCAGCTTTTCATTTTGCACCATCTCGGTAATCTTGGCGTACTCTTTATCACTTTCGCTGTATTGATTTTGAATAAACTTTAAATTATCCCACAACGGCTCCATGTAGGGATTTAGTTTTGACTTAATATCTCCTGGCAAGTAGCCAATGTCCTTGTTGCTAAGTGGCACGATCGGGCGGGCCAGATAGATTTGTTTGTATTCTCTTTTTTGCTCGAGTGCTGCAGCCAACGCGATCAGTGTTTTCCCTGTACCCGCTACACCTTGTATCGAAACTAACTTGATCTCTGGTTTTAGAACCGCATGAATAGCAAATGCTTGTTCAGCATTTCTCGGCTTCACTCCATACGCTGTTCTCTTTTCCACTTGCTCGACCATCCCGTTGGCAGAGTTGTAGAATGCCAGCACTGATTTTTTTCCGTTGCGTAAAATATAGTAATGGTTTTTCAATGGTTTCTGCTTTCCCAATACTTCGTCAGGAGGGCAGTAACCTTTTTCGTAAATAAGATCAATCGTTTCGGAGGTAGCATTGTCCAGCGTGGTGCGCCCTGTGTGGAGCGAACTGATATTTTGAATTTTACCAGTGGTGTAATCCTCCG
Organism: Cyclobacteriaceae bacterium; assembly: GCA_013140395.1. Lineage (GTDB taxonomy): Bacteria > Bacteroidota > Bacteroidia > Cytophagales > Cyclobacteriaceae > ELB16-189. Next base: position 4,634 of record JABFSY010000217.1, on the reverse strand, counting down.
CGGTCAACCCTAGTGCTTTTGCCTTTAGCCGGAGGTTGATGTCTTTAGAAACCAAAATTACTTTGCGCCCTTTTTCTTCTTTTTGCAATACCAGGGCAGCATTTAATATCCGATGATCTGCCTTGTCTTCATTGAATACCTTGTTGGCGTCTACGGAAGCTGTGCCACCCGTATCCATGACGACTTTGAAATTGCCCTTCCCTTTTCCATTGATCGGATTCCACTGGTGCAGCATTTGGTCTTTCGCCAACTTATCAATAAGGCGAATAAACTCTCTGGCTTCAAAATTTTTGGTGTCATTCCCTTTTTTGAAGTTGTCCAGTTCTTCTAAGACTGTTATTGGAATGCCAATGTCATGCTCATCGAAGTTGAGGATGCTGTTGTGTTCGAAAATGATGATCGAAGTATCGAGAACGAAAATTTTTTTTTCCTTGTCTTTCTTCAATTTGCTCATGGGTGTAGAGGGGGGATAAATAAAAATCGCGGAGATACGTTTCTCACAATGGTTTTAAAAAGACCTTGTAAGTTTACCTGCCGGTGAGGGAGGTATGAAACGTTTCTTCGCGACATCAGTTCGATGGGATAAACTACGCAAAGTGAAGGGAGAAAAGCAAAGTTTTAGGTTGATCTTTTTGTTACCAATTAAATATTTACACGCGCGAATACAGATCGCCTTTTTCGGTGGCCTCTATTTTCAGCACATTGGCCAAAACCAATAGTATCAATTTGCGCGAAGCCTTGAAACGATTTAACCCGGTTAGCTCGCGAAACTGAGGCAACGTAATCGTTTTTTGATCAGCCAGATACTTCATCAGCTGTTGTTCATGTTCGCCATACACGAACTTGATATCTTTTTTCTTTTTTTGCCTTCGCACAATTTCTTCCATTTCGGTACTGGCCTTGATGCTCATATCCCTCACACGAACATACGTCTCCGGTGACCCATCATGGATAACAAGAAAATGCGGACGCCTATCACTTTCTGCAATATCAAGTCGAATAATGAAACGGTGATCGGGAATGGCGATGAGCGAGACATGGTAAGGAATAGGTGGCTTGCTGTTTGCCAACAAAGCGGAGACACCCATCCATTCTTCTTCAGGATACTTTACACCCGAGATACTTCCGTCATCATCTACGCCAATTAGGATAGTGCCTCCCTGCGTATTCGCGAAAGCAATCATTTCCCGAAGAATTTTTTCGGGATGGGTTGCCTTTTTTTTGAATTCCAAATAGAGGCTCTCGCCTCCTGCGATTAGTAGTCGAAGTTCGAATAGCTGAGATTCGTCAATACTTACTTCCTCCCATCGCCTCATCATCATCTGGTTCATCGTCATCAGGTTTAGGCAAACTAAACATACTGCTGAGCAAGTCTTTAAATTGATGACCCGCCACCAAATTATGCTTGCTAATTAGGCTATATTCTGCCAAGCCATGCAGCGCAAATTCCATTAAAAACAATTTCATGGGAGCATCCTGGCCTTTATGAAACTCGTTGATCAGATCAGAAAGACCCGGCACCGCTTTCAACGATTTCTCGTATTCGGCATTCGCCATGTCATGCAGTAGGTCAATCGTGTTGCCATCACCAAACCAATTGGTGATTTTTTTGTAGGGACTCTTTTCCTTCTGCTTTCGGAATTTATCTGGATCGGGGAAGTAATTGAGAAATTGAGACCGAATCGCCTTACCCACTAAGTTTTGGGCAACAATGCCGGGGCCCTCTTGTTGACCTTCATACACTAATTCTACCTTGCCGGTAATAGATGGTACCACTCCAACAAAGTCAGAGATCCGAATGTTGGTATTTTTTTCCTGATTGATGATTGCTCTTCGCTCGGCTGCGGCAACCAAACTCTCATAGGCCGAGATGGTAAGCCTGGCAGAAACGCCACTTTTTGCATCAACAAATTCACTTTTACGTGCTTCAATCGCAATTTGCTCGACCAGATCTTTGGTGATCTCTACGCCTGACACAATTCTACTTTGCTCTTCGCGGATGTTAGCCTCTTGTTGAGTGATCTTCTTTCCTATTTCAAGTGTTTTCGGATAGTGCGTAATGATTTGACTGTCAATCCGATCTTTCAGTGGCGTAACAATGCTGCCGCGATTGGTATAATCTTCTGGGTTGGCCGTAAATACAAATTGAATGGCAAGTGGCAAGCGAAGCTTAAAGCCGCGGATTTGAATGTCGCCCTCTTGCAAAATATTGAAGAGCGCCACTTGAATACGTGCTTGTAAATCGGGTAGTTCGTTGATTACAAAAATGCAGCGGTGCGAACGAGGGATTAATCCGAAATGGATCACCCGCTCATCTGAATAAGGCAGTTTCAGAGAGGCTGCTTTGATGGGGTCAACATCCCCAATCAAATCGGCAATGGAAACATCTGGGGTTGCCAGTTTTTCTGTGTAGCGATCTTCGCGAGGTAGCCAAGTGATAGGAGTGTGCTCGCCCAGCTCCTCTATTTTGTCTTTTCCAAAACGTGAAATGGGGTGTAAAGGATCATCGTTCAGCTCGGAACCTTCAATTACCGGCACATACTCGTCCAACAGATTCACCATCAATCGAGCCAAGCGTGTCTTGGCTTGACCACGAAGACCTAACAAATTCACATCGTGCCCTGCTAAAATCGCTCGTTCCAAATCAGGGATGACGGTTTCCTCGTAGCCCCAGATGCCTCCAAACACATTTTCTTTGTTTTTTAATTTTGCGATCAGATTGGTACGCAGTTCGTCTTTGATGGTTTTGAACTTGTAGCCAGCTGATTTTAGTTGAGCGAGTGTTTTAATGTTCTTATGGTCTTTCATTATTATTGGTTGATCGTTTTTCGTTAGTGGTTGATCGTAGATTGGCCATGCCACCAACGACCAACAATTTTTACAGATTTTTGGTGCGGTTCTTTTTGAAATCCTCAAATACCAAGTTGCCTAGTCCCTGTAAGCTGCTATAATAGGCATTTCCATTATTGGCCTTTGTGAATTCACGAACGAAGGCTTTGAGATAGGGGTCAGTGGCGATCATAAATGTGGTAACTGGCACTTTTATTTTTCTCAATTGAGAAGCCAGGCTCAATGTTTGGTTTAATATTTTCTGATCTAGGCCGAAACTGTTTTTGTAATACTTGATTCCTTGTTTGATACAAGTAGGTTTGCCATCAGTGATCATGAAAATCTGTTTGTTGGCATTCTTCTTTCTTCTTAGAATATCCATGGCCAGTTCAAGACCTGCTACTGTATTGGTGTGGTAAGGTCCCACTTGCAAATAGGGTAGATCCTTTATTTCGATTTGCCAAGCGTCATCGCCAAATACCAAGATGTCTAATGTGTCTTTAGGGTATTTCTTCTTGATCAATTCCGCGAGGGCCATAGCTACTTTTTTGGCAGGCGTGATGCGATCTTCGCCATACAAAATCATGGAGTGAGAAATGTCTATCATCAATACGGTCGAGGTCTGTGTTTTAAATTCGCTTTCGAGTACTTCCAGATCTCCTTCGGTCATGCGGAAATCGTCCAAACCATGATTGATTTGGGCATTTCGCAATGAGTCTGTCATTGAAATTTGTTCAACGGAATCGCCAAATTCGTAGTCGCGCCTGTCCGTGGTGGCCTCATCACCTCGTCCGCTATGGTGTGTTTTGTGATCTCCCCCTTTAGACTTTTTTAATTTGCCAAAAATCTCCTCCAAGGCAGACTGCCGCAGATTTTGTTCGCCCTTGGCTTTTAATTTGAATTCGCCATCCGGGCCAGCATCCGAGATGTAGCCGTTTTTTTTAAGATCCTCAATAAAATCACCTATGCCGTATTGGTCGTTCGAGAGACCATATTGCTTATCGACTTCGGTCAGCCACTGTAGTGCTTCGCCCACGTTGCCAGCTGTAATTAACACCAACTGCATGAAAACCTTTAGCAATCGCTCAAAGTCGCTTTTTTCGCTATCAGGGGGCGGTGTGTACTTCGAGAAACGATGGCCAAGCATTTAGTGATTTGACGATTTAAGATGTACGATTTACGATTTATGATTTTAGATATTTGCTCTTTGATTTTCCAATCTTGAGCTTGGCATCTTGAATTTTGAATATTGAACCCTGCTTTTTGAATTTTGAATCCTACCTTGGTTCGCTGGCTAATTAACCAAATATTTGTGTATTCTGTTTCCATCTGGCTAAACTTTGTTTTGTGAATGCCGTCTATCCCGAAAAATAGTTGGTTTATGGAACTTGTGTAAGGATTTTGCCGTTATGGACAATATTTTAACTCGGAGATCGTCTACATTTGTGAACGCTTTAATCAAACTCAAAATGAAAAAATCAACTTTGTTAGTGGTCGTTGTAGCAGCAATGCTTGTTTCTGCATGCAGCTCTTACACCTGCCCTACCTATTCAAAGGCACCTCAGACAAAAGAGGTGAAGCCTTCCAGAATTTAGATTCTTCCTTTTTTGAAGAATTTACAAAGCTGCTTTATGTAGCTTTTTTTGTTTTTAACCACTGCTATTTTTCGATCTGCGCGGATTCGTTTAGAAAGCAAAAATCACTAGACCGTCTCTTTCAGCGCTGATCTCTCAAGGATCTTGTGGTAGTAATTTTCGTAGAGAGGCAGAATGTTGGAAATATCAAACTCCTTCGCTCGTTTTAGC
>JABFSY010000267.1 GCA_013140395.1 Cyclobacteriaceae bacterium | reverse complement strand
GATCTATTGAATTGAATTAAACTGGTAACCATTTAGTGTATCTTTAATGGTACCTGCCCAATTCAACGGTACTTGCGCGACATAATCACCGTTGCTATTAATTCTTGTACGCTCCGGCAATCCTTGCAACTCTGCTCCCGCCAATGCTGCCCCTGATTCATCCTTAACAGTACCTTTTATATAAATGACTCCATTTTTTCGCATTGTAAAATTCTGTTCACCTTTGTCCGAGCGCAAATCAGTAATGCTTAACGAAGTAGGCACGAAAGAATGGCCATCTAATTTTGGTGTGATCGTGCCTGTCCACCGTGCGGGTACACTCGCTACATAAAAACCAAAGGAGTTGGTGATTGGTGGTTCGGGCAGGCCGTTGATCAATACGCCACTAATCGGCTCGCCCAAAACATTTACTACCCGGCCTGAAATAAAATAGTTGCCAATATAAGTGCCGATGACATCAGCTACACGTGTAGACGATTGAATATTGCTCAACAAAATACTTGATGGCTGAAACGAATAATTGAAAAGAGAAAGAGCAATTTTGCCCGACCAACCTTTTGAAACCGTAACTGAAAATTCACCCACTGAATTAGTCAATAGTTGTGTGTTTTGCATTCGAATAATTGCCATCAATGGTTTGCCAATATCATCTACTACTTTGCCGGAAATAGTAATAGGATCAATAACTGATTGGGTAGTCCAATACACTCGGCTATCAAGCAATTGTGTCATGAACATTTTCCCGTAAGAAGTTTCGTAATGAAACATCCGTTCAAACTGAGTAGTAAGGCTGATGCCTACGCCTTGATTATTTTTTGACCAAGTGACACCTCGATTCGATGAAAAAAATGATCCGCCTTGACTCAGCGTAGAAGTTATGGAAGAGTACCAATCGCCATTTTTTGCAAAGTGAATTTCGTTAAGAATTTGATCTTCCCACCAATTGCCGGTAGAGCGAATTCGCATCGGACGCCAAGGGGAGTTATTGGCAATATCGTCAATGTGCTTCACCAAGTTCAATCGGGCAGCGATGTTCACGGCCGTTCCATTCACACCCACAATCACCGAATCTTGAGGGGTTAGACTTATGGAAAATGTGTTTTCAGCTTTTACCGTTCCTAAGTTGTTTACAACAAAGGGAATATGATTCCAGTTTAATCCAGCATCGCTTGAAACATAAAGGCCGCCACCTCCAGAAACATTTTCATCTGGCAGGGCAACATACAATCGACCATTCTTGTCAATAGCAAGTTGCTCTGCGGAGCGAAGATTTGCGGGAATGCCATTGTTCCGATGTTGCCATGTTTGCAAATCGCCACTATTGAAAAGAACGCCATCGCCCACAAAGCCAGCTTCAGCCGTAAAGCCACTAGCGATAATAAAATATTGGCCCTGCGGATTTTTAACAATCTTAACGATTGGGTAGGTGGTAGGTACCGCAACCGAATCCCAGGTTGCGCCCCGATCGCTTGAGAAAAATAGTTTACCCTTTCCTCCTGCCACTATCTTTTGCTGTGATACAAGCAAGCTGTAGATATAAGAGGAGTTTGTTTTTGACCAACTGTAGCCCTCATTATCTGAAACCCATATCCCATCAGCCGTTCCTGTAACCAACAATGAATCACTCGTTCCTCCAAAAGCCGTCTTTGGACCGCCTGGAAAATCGCGCGTAGTCAACCAGCCTGTTTGTCCAACTGTCATGTTTGCAATCGTCAATAGCAATATAGTAGCTGCCAATTTCATGGTAGGCTGTTTGTACGATATCAGCTATTTTTGGTTTCATCTGGTAACAAATTATAATTTTGGTCTGATGGAGTGGCCTGTACTATCTTTCTGTCTGTTTTTAAAAACCCTTTTAATGGCCACTTTACTTTCAGTCTTTTTTTGGAAAAACCTTTGGTTTGCCCAATAATCTTATGACATATTGCAAACGTTTTAAATGGACATTTAGCTATGGGTTCAACTATTGATAAGGCTACCGCGGCAGATGCAAAAGCCATCAACCAACTCGTCAACTCTGCTTACCGTGGCGAGGGTTCCAAACAAGGCTGGACCACCGAGGCAGATCTATTGGATGGCACACGCATTGACGAATCAGCCGTGGCTGATTTGATTGTAGAAGCGGACACAACCATTCTGAAGTATGTCGAGGACAACCATATTCTTGGATGCGTGGAACTGCGGAAAGAAAAAGATAAATTGTATCTGGGAATGCTGTCTGTAGCACCCAATACGCAAGGCAAAGGCATTGGTAAGAAATTGTTGATGGCTGGAGAAAACTACGCGAAATCACTTCATATCAATACGATGGTCATGACCGTGATTTCGGTTCGGAAGGAGTTAATCGATTGGTATGTGCGGCATGGGTATGAACTCACCGGTGAACGGAAACCTTTTGTAGTGCCTGACACGCGATGGGGCATTCCAAAACAGCAATTGGAGTTTGTGGTGTTGGAAAAAAGGCTCAGTTGACATTATAAAATGCCAGTCTCCTCCTCCTTGAAAAAAATGTTAAGAAAGATCAGAAACCTGTTTCTGATTTTAGTTGCATTTCAGTTTGCCTATGTTATTGCGTTGAAGTGGATTGATCCCCCCGTTACCATTACCCAGCTGGTTAGTTTCTTTCAAGGGCATGGCCTATCGCGCGACTACGTTTCGAAAGAAAATATTTCACCTTATGCGCGTCTAGCCGTAATGGCTTCCGAAGATCAGTTGTTTCCCGAACACAATGGCTTTGATTTGAAAAGCATAAAAAAGGCGCTGCAGAACAACAAAAAGAAACCGAAGCGAATACGAGGTGCATCTACTATCAGTCAACAAGTGGCAAAAAATGTTTTTTTGTGGCAAGGTCGCAGTTGGGTGCGCAAAGGGTTAGAGGTGTATTTCACTTTTATGATTGAATGGCTTTGGGGAAAGGAGCGAATATTGGAAGTGTACCTAAACGTTGCTGAAATG
>JABFSY010000063.1 GCA_013140395.1 Cyclobacteriaceae bacterium | reverse complement strand
CCCTATAATCTCGATGGTTTTCATAATTGTTTATTGTTTTAGTTTAAATTGTTTACAAACGGATAAATAATGAACTGATTGATTCATGGTCATGAATTTTGCGAATGGCTTTCGCGAAAAGGTCGGACACACTCAGTACTTTAATTTTTGGAGTCTGCTGTTTCAAAGGAATCGTATCAGAAACGACTAACTCTTCCAATACAGATCCTTGAATATTCTCATATGCCTTTCCAGATAGGACGGCATGTGTGCAAATGGCGCGAACTGAATTGGCACCTTTTTCTTTCAAGAGTGAGGCTGCCTTGCAGATGGTGCCAGCCGTATCCACTAAATCATCAATCAAAATAACATCCTTTCCTTCTACCTCGCCAATCAATCGCATGGATTCTATTTTGTTGGCTTCTTTTCTGTACTTATCACAAACAGCAAGCTCAGCATTAAAAAATTTGGCAAAGCTCCGGGCTCGCTTAATTCCACCTACATCAGGAGTAGCAAACATGATGTTGGAAAGGTTTAGCGACTTCACGTAGGGCACAAAGATGTAATTACCATCCAAGTGATCTACCGGTATGTCAAAAAATCCCTGAATTTGATCTGCGTGAAGATCACAAGTCATAATGCGACTTGCACCCGATGCTGAGATGAGATTGGCAATCAATTTTGCCGCTATAGCCACCCTCGGCTTGTCTTTTCTATCTTGACGTGCATACCCAAAATAGGGGATGATGACGTTTACATTAAGCGCGCTCGCTCGTTTTGCAGCATCAATCAAAAGGAGCAGTTCGAGGAAGTTGTCTGCTGGGGCAAAAGTCGATTGAACAATAAATACATCATGTCCGCGAACGGACTCACCAATCAACGGTGACATTTCGCCATCGCTAAACTGCTGGTAGTCAACCGTACCAAGACGCTCGCCATAAGCATTAGCAATCTTTTCTGCCAAATAAGTAGTGGCACGCCCGGAAAATATCTTTACTGACATATTTTAAGTAAAAACCCGCACCAGTTGAGGAGGCGGGTTTTCAATTGTTGTCCTACTAGGATTCGAACCTAGAAAGGCAGAATCAAAATCTGCAGTGTTACCATTACACCATAGGACATTCTATCCTTTAAAAAGGTGTGCAAAGGTAAAACTAATTTTCAAAAGCGAAAACTGAATTTTAAGTGTTTTTGGCAGTTTTTATGGCAAATAGACTGGTCAAAGTTCAGTCTCCTTCACTTCCTGCCCCTCGACAAAGCCTTCGGCCCAAAAACGATACTTGTCCAGAATAGAAATGACCGCATTGCGGAGATGACGTTGGTTGTTAAAATCAATGCCGCCATAGAGTGTTGTAGCGTATCCTTGCCAAACAGAACGATTCTGGCGCCTGTCAAAAAATTGAATGAGCAAAGTGCCGCTTTTCATGTCTAGCTTTTTTTTGTGATAGTCCAGGTCTTCATTTTGTGTTTTAACCCATGCTTCGATATCGGGTTGATCGTAGCCATTGAATTTGAGGCTGTCGGAGTACATTTTGAAACCTACAATTAAATGAGGCTTGCTAGTCGCCTGTTTGTAACCCAAAAACTTCATGCGAGCGATAATTGATTTTTCGATCACTGCATTCGTCATGGTAGAATCAACTACACCAAGCGGTTTCATGATGCTGAATGTCCGGTATCGTTTGAAATTACCTCTATAGCTGTAATCATATTCCACAGGCAATTCCTTGAATCCCAGACAAGAGGTAAAAAGTGTTAGGGCGATAAAATACCAGAATATTTTCTTCATAGTTGTAATATCCGAAATGAAAAGATAAGCTAAATTGAAACGAACTGCAAAGGACGGATATAAATAGTTCATCACATTTTTGTTAATAACGATAAACGCTTTGTCTAGCCATTCGAATTATGCCCAATTATGACCAGACGGTAGGTTCTCGCTATCATATCTACAATAGCTTGTTTCTCAACTTGCCTTTCCGAAATGTGAGTCGCACGGGAATATTGTTGCCGCTTTTGCAGCAATACTGTACAACCGGCTTCGCAAAAGGTAAATCTGCTGATGATATTCTTAAGCTGTTTTTTAAAGAGTTGGTACCCACGCTCACACAAGAAGAGCAGTTTGACTTGTTGTTTAGTTTTATTCAATACATCGAGCGACAGGTGGCGTTGTTTGATTCTGTTGAAGATGCTGCCTTTGAACAAGTGCACAACCTCAATGGAAAAGGCACTATACCCGCCTTGTTACTTCGCACAAAAATTGAGAAGAAAGAGGCTGACCTAAAATCCCGACTCGATCAGTTTAGTCTTCGAATAGTACTCACTGCGCACCCTACCCAGTTTTATCCGGGCAATGTGCTGGGTATCCTCACTGATTTGGAAAATGCCATTCGAGTGAGCGATGTCAATCAAATCAATTTACTGTTGCAACAGTTAGGGAAGACCGGGTTCATCAACCAAAACAAGCCAACCCCTTATGACGAAGCATTAAGTTTGTGTTGGTATCTTGAGAACGTTTTCTATCATTCCATTCCCGAAATTGTTAGTTCGCTTGCTGCTGGATTAGAAATACCCTTACCTGATTGGAAGAATGATCGATTGATTGTTATTGGATTTTGGCCAGGTGGCGATCGCGATGGAAATCCATTTGTAACCAGCGAGATCACTGTAAAGGTAGCATCACGCCTTCAGGAATCGATATTGAAATGTTATTACAAAGATATCCGCTTGCTGCGAAGACGACTTACCTTCCATGGAGTAGCGGAGCGGATCACAGCTATTGAGCAAAAAGTGTATGGGTTGGTCTTCCGCCAGCAAAAAAGTTATGCCTCTGCCGATGAGTTGTTGGTGGAACTATATGAAGTGAGAAATCGCCTCGTGGCAGAGCATGATGGTTTGTTTTTAGAATTGTTAGATGCGCTCATCATCAAAGTGAGAATTTTTGGATTCCACTTTGCGGCACTTGATATCCGGCAGG
>JABFSY010000237.1 GCA_013140395.1 Cyclobacteriaceae bacterium | reverse complement strand
AATCATCTCGTACCGAATGAAAGTGAGCTTACTAAAAACCCACGACCAAAGCTTCATGAAAAAATAAGTCACAGCAACGGCCCTTGGTCCGAAAAAAGCTGGCAAAACAATACCCGGCAAAAACAACAAAATGAAAAAAGAAAAAACAAATAAAACCCAAAAGGAATAAACCTTTATTAAAATCGTTTTCATCAACAATGCTCTGCTATTTTAATTTTTTTAGGCGTGCCATAAAGAAGCCATCAAACCCAGCGGAAGGCAATACCGTCTTTTGCTCCAGCAATTCAAAGTGCTGGGGGTGATTTTTTAAAAATGTTTCCACTTGTTTTTCATTCTCAGATGGAAACAAACTGCAGGTAGAATAAACCATCTCACCACCTGTTTTCACCATCGAACTATAGTCGGCAAGAATTCGCTGTTGCAATTCTTTTACTTGTTCTATAAAGTCAAGTGATATTTTCCATTTCGCATCTGGGTTTCTTTTCAAAACGCCTAACCCAGAGCAAGGAACATCCAGTAATAATCGATCAGCTGAGTTCTCCAACCGTTTAATCGTCTTTGACGATTCAATCAACCGTATCTCCACATTGGCAACTCCTGCACGTCTCCCTCTCTTCTTCAATTCGTCTAATTTCCACTCCTCGGTATCCAAAGCGATGATGCGTCCTTTGTTTTGCATTAAGGCGGCTAAATGAAGTGTCTTCCCTCCCGCCCCTGCGCACACATCAATCACACGCATGCCCGGCTTCACTTGCAGAAACGGAGCAATCAATTGCGATCCGCCATCTTGCACTTCAAATAATCCGTCTTTGAATTGCTGTCGGGTAAAAATATTCTGACGCTCTTCCAATAATAAAGCATCGGGAAAATCGCCAGGAGCTTCTGTGGAAATACTCTCCAGTTCTAGCAGTTGCTTTTGGAGTTCAAGTCGCGAAATCTTGATTGTGTTAACTCGCAGAACTACTTTAGCCTCTTCATTCAATGCTTCTAACTCTTTTTCCCATTTCGTGCCAAGTTCTTTAACCCCCAACTCATCCAGCCAATCAGGAATAGACTCCCTGATCTTCCGGTTCGTTTTCAGCTGTTCATAATTCTCAAGTATTTTCTTTCTGTTCACCCCTTTTAACTCCGCCCAATCAGGGAAGTCCACCTTATTCCAGAGGCACCAGACAGCCAGTAATTTCCAATAATCATCTTCTGCTGCCCCCGTAAGTTCGATGAATAGTCTGTGCCATCGTACTATGTCGTAGATGGTTTCAGCGATGAACCGCCTATCGCGAGCGCCCCACTTCGGGTTACTCTTGAGTATCTTTTCAATTACCTTGTCGGCATATTTTTTCTCGGTGAAAATGACACTCAGCCCATTCACCACTGCCTCACACAGGTTTCGATAGATTTTCAATTTTACTTATTTGGCCGAAAGTTAACCACGTTTTGCGGGATTACCTTGTGTTTTGAAGAAAGCCATTTTTTCGGCTACCTTGTCTAAACAGGTTTCCTCAAAATTCCCTACCGATTAACGGTTAATCCAAGCCGATCATCATAAACGGTGCCCAATAATAGGGCTCAGGATACTCTACCCGCAATTCCTTTTTTGCATCAATAAAACTTTGACGCATGTTATTGGTGGTTAGCCATTTTTTATAAAAGTTAAGAATTAGTTTTTGGGTAGCATCGTCATCTACTTTGAACATACTCATGATAAGCACTTTTGCACCCGCAACCAGGAAAGCCCTCTGTAGACCATACACGCCTTCGCCATTGGCGATTTCACCTAAACCTGTTTCGCAGGCACTAAGTACAACCAGGTCCGTTTTATCAAGGTTCAAGCTCATTGCCTCATAGGCAGTAAGAATTCCACTTTCCATATTATAGTTGAAATTCGTTTTGTCTAAAATGTCTCCTGCTCCTTTTAACAGAAGCCCTGTTTTCATAAGAGGGTTTTCAGTCATCATCGCTTCGCTTTCAGTCAATGCGTCCGTCTCCGATTTATCCAATGCGGGAGTCGTAAATCCATGTGTAGCCACGTGGAAGATCTTTGGACTCTCCATTTCCTTAACTCTATCTTCACTCGCAAATCCCTCGACATACTCTGTGGTTTTCCAGCCTTTTTCTTTCAACAACTGTTCTAGTTCGTTCACTTCTTTTTCCGTTCCAGGCAACGAAGATACCTTCCTGCTATTCGATGCGGAGGCATAGAAAGCCGGATTGCCAAACATCGTTGCTGTTTTTGACGGAACTCCAGTCTTAGCTTTTAGTTTTCGCAAATACAAATCTTTGGTATTGCTAACCAAAACAATATTTGAGTTGTCGATCACATATTTGCCGTCAGGGGTAGGAATGGCTTCTAGGTTTAATTGGTTATAAACACCATCTGGCGAAAGATAGATTACTGAGCTCAACCCAATTTCTTTTTGAATAGGCTCCCAAAATATCTTGTAAGAATATTTATCTTCTCCTTTAGTCGTTATGATGTTTCTGAAATACTTGAAGAACTTCGTCTCCATCCGATGTCCTTCGGGTAGCTCGATTGATCTGGGTCGGTTTATATCGCTCTTCACATAGAGCGCCTGATAGATGATGGAGTCTGTAAAAGTATGATCGAAATAACGATAGCGAACCATCTCCATGGCTACTTCATTCTTTCCTAATGACTTTTTCACGTTCTCGTAGGTCACTTTTTTCACGTCCAGGTTTTGTCCAAACAACTCAGATTTCTCACTAAGTATCCGCTCCAACTTTTCAACCTCACTGTTCAATGCAGCTGCGTCAATTGCATTCAACGTCAGCTGCTCGGTACTCATTGAAAGGACATTCGTGAGAAACTCCTTCTTCTTCACCCATTGACCGTAAGTCTCTTTTAATGCCTGATCATTACTGTTCAAGATACGTTCGCGAATCTTGATGGATGAACTCAGTAGCAATGCTTTCGTCAGTAACTGATAGTCATAAACTTTGCCGCTGAGATCCCGAAAATCATCTAATTGGCCAAATGCCAACGTATTGTAAAACTCAAAATCACCTTTAATGGTGTTCCAGTATTTTGCTTTCTCTCGCTCACTCAAAGCCGGGAAATATTGTTTAATGAAATTCTCATAGTTTGTCAATGCCTCTTCGATATTTCTCTTTGACCGCTTGTAATCCTTCTCCATGTAGTAGACTTTTGCCTGCTTAGATAGGATTTTGACATACTCTGGGTGTGTCTTGCTAAAATACTTCTCATAGATACTTTTAGACTGAGTATAGTACTCCTCCGCTTTTTTGTAGTTTTTCAACTGATAGAACACATCCCCAGTAAGGGTAAAAATAGCCGCAGCATTTATATTATTTTTTGAACCAGTCTTATTTCTCCAAATGGCTTCCGCCTGAGTGAGAGAGCTAAATGCAGCATTGTATTTCTTGGCCGCAATATTTGTAAAAGCGACATTTTTCAGAATATCTGCATACTGCGGATTCTCTGTACCCAGCCGCTTACCCATAATCTGTTGAGCTTCGACCATTAACTTTTCAACGTTCTCAAACTTATCGCCTTTATAAAATTTGATCAAAGACAATTGAGCCAGAGATTTGGCTACTTCAATGTGATTACGTCCAAATTGTTTCTCTTGACTAGTCAGTGCCTTCTCAATATTCTCTTCTGCTCTTTCATAATCGCCAATCGCATATTCGATATCTCCCAATAGTTTTTGTGTGGAAGCCGTTTTTGACGACTTGTCGCCATAGACGGCAATCGCAATCTGGTTGGCTCGTTGGGCAATTTTATCAGCTTCGGTATAGTCGCCTTTCGCTAACTCGAGTTTTCCCTTGTTCACTAAAGGTTCAACCAATCTAATAGAACTCTTCCCATAAAGTTTTTCATATTCTGTAATAAGCTGCCCTAACAACTCTTCCGTTGCCGTATAGCGCCCTAGCTGAATGAAGAGGCTTGAAAGTTGCTGAGCCGTGCTTAACTCATCAATGCCCATGAGATTATCTGCACGCGAAATAATTTTGCGTGTTCGTTCCAGATTATCCTCTGCCTCATCGAAAAGACCCTTCACCCCAAACAAAGTTGCTTGGGTCTCAATAGCCGAAATCAGATAAATCTTTTTATCCTCTTCCTTTCTGAACTCCTCCAAAATTTTTAACGACTTGTTAATACTTTCATCCGCTTTTTCGTACTCGCCAAGTTTTATTTGTAGGCGAGCAATGTTTGTCAGCTCTGCTCCATACAAGAAATCCGTATCAAGGTATTTTGCGCGAGCTACAAGACCTGCCTTATCTAATGTTTGGCTGGCATCTGAGAAATGATCTGTTAATTCATACAAAATAGCCAGGTGATTGAGAATATCTAAATGATCTTTATGCCATGCATCAATTTCTTTGGCTACTACATCATCAAAACTCTCTTTATAAATTTTTGTTGTTTCCTGAATGTTGTTGGTATAGTCGAGGTAATAGTTAGCCAATTTTATTCTGGCCAAGTGAGTTTCGGGAGCTTGCTCTCCAAACAAGTCAGATTTTATTTCAATAATCGACTTCAGATATTTTTCCGCATTCGCATAGTTCTTTTCGTAGATGGCTAAACCAGTCAAAAACTCCAAGACATTGGCGGTGACAATATTGTTTTTCGGTAGTTCCTTTGCATTTGTCAGCAGAGCATTTGCATCCTTTTCTAAATTCTTGGTCTTCTCTTTGCTTAATTTAGAATCGAATTCTACCGCACTCAAACGCACCTTGTATATACTCCCTTGTTTATAATTTTTATTGATCATTTTTTCGTACTCCAATTTTAAATTGGCGTACCTACTCTTGTTTTCTTGCGCCAATAGCCTTTTTAGCTGCGCCTCATAAATATATGCCGCCAAGTAATGTGAATTTTTGTGATAGGACAAAAGGCTGTTAAGGGCTTTTGTATAACCCGTACCAGAAGGAAAATCCTGATCGATGTTTAGGCCGTTTTCTACCAAGAGATTAGACCAAAGAAAAATACAATTCGCGTAGGCAGCTGATCCATTGCTCATGTTTTTATCAATCCATCGACTCGTTGCCGCAAAACTAGAGTCTGCACTGTTGTACTTTCCCTGATTTCCGTATGCTTCCGAGATGGCGGTAAGAAGTCTGGCGTAATCCTGTAAGCGAGGGAGTAATTCAGCTTCCGAAAGTTTTCTGCTCTTCAAATTTCCCTTGTCATCAACATAAGTAACCTGCTTAACGGAACGGCTTGAATAATATTTTTCGTTTTTTCGCAATAGAGCGATTGCCTCCCGGAAGTAACCTTGGCCTGTCATTGCCTCAGCGATCGCCACCTCCCAACGAGCCTTTGTTTCCTCGGTAAAAAACGCGCCCTTGTCAAGGATTTTTTTTGCGTCTTCTAGATAAGTCCTCGCTATTCGATAAGACCCGTTTTGAGTATACAATTCAGCGACACTTAAAAGTAGCAAACCGTGTTTCTGACTAGCCTCTTGATCAATCAACAAACTTTTTGAAAAGGCGGTTTTGACATTGCTCTCAAAGTCGGCAAAACGACCAGAAGCTAAGTTGCACTTGGCGGTAATCAGGTGATATCTAACTAAATAAGGGTTCGGTTCTCCCAGTTTCTTGAAGTTCTTTTTCTTGAATTTCTCTAATGCTGAAATAGCTTTGTTGTAGTCGCCCAATTCATAGGCGGTTTCAATCGCCAAAATGGCTTTGTCATATTTGGCTTGCGACCAAGCAACAGATGAAAGGAAACAAAGTAACCCAACGATTTTTACAATTTTCATAACTTAAAAATTTGCAGAATAAAGATACTAACTTTTGACGAATCGAGGCTTTGATACTTCGTCAAGAAAGACACAAGACAATGAGACTAAGACTCCAAGAGTTGATGGAGGATTGTTTTTGCGGCTTCGGTAATGGGTGTTCCGGGTCCAAAAATTCCTGTAACTCCTGCATTATACAAAAAATCATAATCTTTTTTGGGAATCACTCCACCAGCCACTACGCTAATATCCGGACGTCCAATTTTTCTAAGTGCTGCAATCAACTCCGGCACAAGCGTTTTGTGCCCTGCAGCCAAACTGCTGGCACCTACTACGTGAACGTCATTCTCTGCAGCTTGCTTGGCCACCTCTTCGGGTGTTTGAAAAAGCGGTCCAATATCTACGTCAAAACCTAAATCAGCAAAGGCGGTGGCAATGACTTTAGCACCACGATCATGACCATCTTGCCCCATCTTAGCAACCAAAATACGAGGTCTTCTCCCGTCCAATTCAGCAAACTCATCCGACAGAGCCCTTACTGCGGCCAACTCGTCTTTGTTTTTCATTTCACTCGAATATACACCTGAAATAGATTGAATGGTTGCTTTATAGCGGCCAAACGTCTTTTCCATCGCTGTTGAAATTTCACCGAGCGTTGCTCGATTCCTTGCCGCAACAATGGCAAGTTCAAGCAAATTGCCTTCGCCAGTTGAAGCGGCCTTCTCCAATTCCTGCAACGCTGCGTCTACAGCTTGCTGATTTCTCTCGCGTTTCAGCTTTTCTAATCGTGCAATTTGTTCCAGTCGTACTGCTGTATTGTCGATATCCAAAATTTCGAAATCAGGTTTTTCGTCCGTCTGGTATTGATTGACTCCTACGATCACATCTTTACCCGAGTCGATTCGCGCTTGTTTGGCAGCAGCTGCTTCTTCAATCCGCATTTTCGGAATGCCACTCTCTATCGCCTTCGTCATTCCACCCAGACTCTCGACTTCTTCGATCAACGCCCACGCCTTATCAACCAATTGTTCTGTTAAATATTCCACATAAAAGGAACCGCCAAGCGGATCTACTACTTTTGTTACACCGAGCTCCTTCTGTAAGTACAACTGTGTATTGCGGGCGATCCTGGCAGAAAAGTCTGTAGGTAAAGCAATGGCTTCATCTAATGAATTTGTGTGCAATGACTGTGTTCCTCCCAACACAGCGGCCAATGCTTCTATGCACGTGCGGGTGACATTGTTATAAGGGTCTTGTTCAGTTAAGCTCCAACCAGACGTTTGGCAATGCGTGCGCAACGCCATCGATTTTGGATTTTTCGGATGAAATTGTTGCACCATGCGAGCCCACAACAGACGGCCGGCTCGCATTTTCGCCACTTCCATGAAAAAGTTCATACCAATACCCCAAAAGAAAGAGAGCCGAGGTGCAAAATCATCGATAGCTATTCCCGCTTTCAAACCCGTGCGAATATATTCTAATCCGTCAGCCAATGTGTAGGCCAATTCGAGATGGGCTGGTGCGCCAGCTTCGTGCATGTGATACCCGCTTATACTTATACTATTGAACTTAGGCATCTGCTTAGAGCAATAAGAAAAGATATCAGCCACAATTCGCATAGAGCTCGCGGGTGGATAGATGTACGTATTGCGTACCATGAACTCTTTCAAAATATCATTTTGAATGGTGCCGCTGAGCTGGCCAGGTTTTACACCTTGCTCTTCTGCAGCCACGATGTAAAAAGCCATGATGGGGATGACTGCACCATTCATCGTCATTGAAACAGACATCTTGTCGAGCGGAATCTGATCAAACAAGATTTTCATATCCAATACGGAATCAATAGCCACGCCCGCCTTACCTACATCGCCAGCCACACGTGGATGATCTGAATCATAACCCCGGTGCGTGGCAAGATCGAACGCAACCGAAAGGCCTTTTTGACCAGCTGCTAAATTTCTCCTATAGAACGCGTTCGATTCTGCTGCTGTAGAAAATCCCGCATATTGCCTGATCGTCCATGGGCGCACCGTATACATAGTCGCATAAGGACCACGCAAATAGGGAGGAAGGCCTGCTTGTAAATTACCAAGGGTTTCATTTTCTATATCCGCGGCAGAATATGCTGGCTTAATCTCAATTTTCTCTGGAGAAATCCAAGACTCATTTGGCCCACTTACTGGTGAAGTGATTAAGGAATTGAGGGTGACAGTTGAAAAATCCGGTTTCATATTTTACTGAGAAGTTGAAATTTTTTCCAAGTCTCGTCTGCCAATTCTTTAGTGAGCTGTTCTACTAAGTAAGAGCCAGCCAGTGGATCAGCCACTAGGGAAAAAAAAGATTCCTCCCGCAAAACAGAAGATGTATTTCTCGCCATCCGGATCATGGTCGAATTAGTGTAATCTTCCGGCTCTAATGTTAGTCCGTCACAACCACCCATTATCGCGGCCATGGCTGCATAAGTCTCTTTAATCAGATTTCCATGAGGCTGAAATGCTGTATTTACCTGAGCGTTGGATACAGCATGAATAAAAAGCGGTTTCAAAGCCTTTACTTGATAGGCTACTAAGACTGCATTCCATAGCGCCCGCAACACACGTAACTTCACCGCTTCCAGAAAAAAATCATTGCCTAATTGAAGCGAAAATGATAGGTGAGAAGTTGCGTCCTCGGCCGAGAGTCCAAGCTCTTTCAAACGCTCTACTCGCGCCACTGCTTCCTGCAATGCTGTTGCCAATTGATCGGCCGCTGTCTCCTTATTCGCAACCAGAACACCAGCACCCCGAAAGTTTGTCTGTTTTCGAAGTTTCACAACCTGCGAAAAATCAGGATCGCCTTTCCAGTACAAATTGGTGTTAATACTTTCCTTGGCGAATTTTTCGTCTGCAAACGCATGCAAGGAAGCCAAAAAACGTTCAGACTTGCCACTCACAAAAAAATGTGTTGCAGAATAGGGCATCTCAATTCCCTCCAGAAGCTTTCTCGCGTCTTCAAATTCATTAGGCAGATCGAAAACAATGCCATCGGCACCGTTTTGGAGATGTTCTAATGCTTGCGCATTTGCTTGCGATGCATCATTCACTAATACCCTTGGCATATTAATCCAACAACGTGCACCACCAAAATTTTCAAGCGAGGCAGGCAGTCTTGCTGCTTCCCAACTTTCTACATCCGTTGCAGAATAGTAAGGATTCCACTCAAGTCCTTCCTTTCTTATCCGAAGGTCTTCAAGCCTGCTTCCTTTTTCTAATTCACTTGTTGCTGCCGTTGCCCAATTTTGGGTTGATTGCGCAGGAAAGATATGTTCCACGGACTGTTTCACGAATTCAGTTTTAGTTCTGCTCTCAAGTTGGATTTTAGTTTGCACTTTTTCAATTAGAATTGAAAAAAAGAATCAGATTCCACTACTGAAATTCCTTTCAAAAAGTCAAGCGAGATTTTTACTTTATATCTCTTTTGGATTTCATTTTTTTTTACACCTTTGTCTCCCCCGAAAGTAAAAAACATTAAAAACCCCGATTCATTGAACTCAACAATGCCCGTTGAAGCCGCTACTGTCTGGAATGATTGCCTTGACATTATTAAAGCGAGCGTAGACGAACAAAGCTTTAACACCTGGTTTAAACCCATTACCCCTTTGCGCAATGAGGGTGAGGTTTTGACAATACAAGTGCCCTCACAATTCTTCTATGAGTGGCTGGAAGAACATTATGTTCCCGTTCTAAAAAAAGCGGTGCATCAAATCTTGGGTGCCAATGGCCGACTGGAATACTCCGTCATCGTAGACAGTGGAAATCATAATAATCCTCCGGTATTGGTAAACTATCCCAACGGGAATGGGTTTAAAAAAAGCAATGCGCAAACCGTTAATGGCAACGGGCACGATGAATATTCTCCCTTTAGCTTCAAGGCTCTAAACCCGCAAACGGTAAACTCCAGGCTCAATCCGAATTATTCGTTTGACAACTTTGTAGAGGGAGATTGTAACCGACTCGCACGCTCAGCCGGTGTTGCGGTGGCAAAAAAACCAGGTACTACTTCGTTCAACCCCTTGATGCTCTATGGCGGGGTGGGTGTCGGCAAAACACACTTGGTTCAAGCCATTGGAAATGAAATCAAAAAAAATCTGCCCTCGAAGATTGTGTTGTATGTAGATCAGAACGATTTCACGAGTCAGTTCTTAAACGCGCTGCAAAACCACAAGATGCAGGAATTCCAAAATTTCTACCTACAGGTAGATTTGCTGATTTTGGATGACGTGCAGTTTTTAGCGGGCCGAGAAAAAACACAAGAAATATTTTTCCATATTTTTAATCAGCTCCACCAGTCCGGAAAGCAAATTATCATGACGAGCGATTGCCCGCCACGTGATTTGAAAGGTTTCCAAGAGCGACTCCTCTCTCGGTTTAAATGGGGTCTTACAGCAGACTTACAAGAGCCTGATTTCGAAACAAAACTTGCGATCATTCACAATAAGATGCAATCCGATGGTATCGAAATTCCTACTGAGGTAGCGGAATACGCTACCTCAGTAGGAATTTCGATACCATCGGATTGCATCTTATTGTGAAT
>JABFSY010000146.1 GCA_013140395.1 Cyclobacteriaceae bacterium | reverse complement strand
TAACCAACTTAATGACGTCTATGGCTTTGATGAACCCAATCAAAAGCGTCCTTATCCTTCTTCTGTTCGTTTTAGTAAGTAGCAATGCCTATTCTGGTGGTATTCGAGGTATTATTAAAGGCGATGATGGCACCGCTCTTGCTTTTGCAAGCGTTTTTGTGAAGCAAACCGCGGCTGGAGCGGCTACAGACATAAATGGACGATTTGAATTGGCGCTGCCTCCCGGGCAATATGATATTCTATTTCAATACCTAGGGTATGAAACCCAGCAACAAAAAATAACTGTCGGCAGTGACTTCCTGGATATCAACGTCACATTAAAAACACAGGTTATTGTTCTTCAAAATGTAGTGGTGAAGGCGGGTAAAGAAGATCCGGCCTATACCATTATGCGCAAAGCAATTGGCAAGGCCAACTACCATACCCAGCAGATTGATTCTTACACGGCCAAAGTGTACATAAAGGGAAAGGGACAGCTTAGAGACTACCCCTGGTTTGCCAAGAAAGCAATCGAAAAAGAAGGCATTACAAAAGACCGGGTTTTCATCTCTGAGTCCGTAAGCGAAATTAAGTTTACGCGCCCTAACAAATTTGAAGAAAAAGTAATCGCGGTCTATACCAAAGGCAAGGATCGTAATACTTCACCCAATCAATTTGTGTTTGGCAGTTTCTATGAACCCGAAATAGCAGAGGTGGTATCACCTTTGTCACCGAAGTCGTTCTCGTATTACAAGTTTGAGTACCTCGGTTCCTTCAAAGACAATCAGTATGAAATCAGCAAAATAAAAGTAACACCACGCTCAAGGGGAGATAATGTTTTTGAGGGCATTATTTTTATCGTAGAAGATTGGTGGAGCATCCACAGTTTGGACATGCAAACGTTGAAACTCGGCATTAAATTTAAAGTCAAACAAATTTATAATCCGATTGAAGAAAAGGCATGGCTTCCTATCTCGCAACAGTTTTTCGTGGAAGGCAAGGTTTTTGGTTTTGACTTTACAGGCGAATACTTTGCTACGCTAAAGGATTACAAAATCAAACTCAATCCGGCCATGGTAGTACCCGAGATGAAAGTGATTGATGCAAAGATTGAAAAAGAAGAGGCTAAAAAGATTGAAAAAAAATTCAGCAAAAAAGATCAGCAACTTCAGGAACGACTTGCTTCGGGAAAAGAGGTAACAAATAAAGAGTTGCGGCAGATGGGGAGAGAATATGAGAAGCAAGAACAGAAGCAAACCAAAGAACCGGAAGTACTTTCGGAACGTACCTTTATCGTGGACTCGCTGGCATACAAAAAAGATTCCGTTTTCTGGACAGAAATCCGCCCAGTTGCTCTTTCTAAGCAGGAAGAACGTGGGTATGTGATCACTGACAGTATATCAGCAGTTGAAAAGCAAAAAGAAGAAGGAGACACGCTACGAAATAAAAAAGGCAAAAAGGGATTTCAGTTGACCGACATCATTGTTGGCGACAGCTATAAGCTATCCAAAACCTCCGACTTCCGGATTCATACGCCTTACGGTGGATTCAACACGGTGGAGGGTTTTAATTTGATTTACCGAACAAGCTATTATAAGCGCTGGGTGATCAAAGACAAAAAAGACAGTACCAAAAAGGCGCGAACCTCGAGGCTTGAAATCAGCCCTATTGCGCGTTACGCTTTTTCTAGAGAATTGTTGAGTGGCAAGCTTCGTGTGGAATATCGAAATGCCGATAAGCGCATTACCCTGGAAGGAGGGAGATATGTCAAACAATATAATTCAGACGAACCCATTCACCCCTTTGTGAATACACTTACCTCGCTTGTCAGTGGCGACAATTGGATGAAATTATACGAGCAGAATTTTGTGGACTTGAAGTACCGGCAACGTGTCAACGAGAAATTTACATTTTATTCTTCCTGGTCTCTTTCCAGAAGAACTGAACTTGACAACAACTCCAATTATACTTTCTTTAGCGAAAACAAAGAGCACTACCGACCGAATGCTCCCGTTAATATTGAATCTCAAACCGGATTCGAAACGAACACAGCATTCACAGGGGCCATCGGTTTAGAAGCGAGGCCATGGCAAAAGTTCGTTATTCGTAATGGTTTCAAATCTAGAATACAAAACTCTTCGCCACTACTCACACTTGACTACCGCAAAGGATTTAATAGTGTGCTGAGCAGCGATGTAAACTTTGATCTGATTGAAGCGGGTATACGTCAGCAAATTAAGTTTGGCATTCGAGGCACTTTTGATATCAACGTCAAGGCAGGTAAATTCCTGAATGCCGACAAGCTCTACTTCATGGACTTTAAGCACTTTTTAGGTAACAAGACACCCATTATCACTACCGATCCCGTCACTGGATTCCGCTTGATGGACTACTACCTCTATAGCACCAAGGATCAGTACCTTTCGGTGAGCGCCCATTATCATTTTCGAAAATTCCTTATCACCAGAATCCCTATGATCCGGTTGATGGGCGTCCAGGAAAACTTCTTTGTCAATTATCTGGCCACGCCTTCATCTAAAAATTATACCGAAGTTGGATATGGACTAGATGGCATATTGAGGATCTTCCGTATCGAAGGTGCAGTTTCATTCACCAATGGAACCTATCAGGACTATGGATTCCGAATCGGTATCTCTTCGATATTGTCGGTTAATTTTGGAGATTGAGAAAGCAACTTACCGCAAATCACTTTTGAACATTGCAATAGGATTGCCTAATTGAACGGCAATATTATCGCTTTATTTGTAAGCGTTGAGTATAGACTTTCTCAACATCAGAAATTTTGACAATGTAATATCCCTCTGGCAACAGCCCTGTCTGTAAAACAATTTCTTTAGCTAGGGTCTGCTGAAAAACTCAAATAGTTTATAATGGGGCTACAGAGCTAATTTTTTTTGAACTTAGCACTAATCAAGTGCAAGCAAAAATGGCTAAAGCCCTAAAAAACCGTGCATCTAAGCAGGC
>JABFSY010000374.1 GCA_013140395.1 Cyclobacteriaceae bacterium | reverse complement strand
ACACAAACAGACTTATTCGATCACATCTTCCAAAGCGTCCATCTTAGCCTCGGAAAAGGCTCCGGATGTTGCATAAACAATTTTGCCAGTTGGATCGAGTACAAAGAAGTAGGGAATATCCCGTCTCTCAAAATCCAATGCCTCTTTGTATTTTTTTAGTTCCCCTTTGTAGAATAGAATATAGGGTAGCAGTTGAGGATCCGTATTTTTTAACGCTTTTTTTTTGGCAGTGCCAGTGGCGGCCGCATTTACGCCTGTGAACATAGGCACGAAGTAGACATTCACATCATAGCCCATGCCTGCCATCATTCCTTCCGGCTTGCGAATAAATTTGTTAAAGATGGGGCTGAACCAGGAGTTAAGTTCATCTTCTGATTTTTTGCTGTAGGCCAATCCAAGTAGTGTGTATTTTCCATTCACGTCCAGTGGCAGATTCACTTTCTTGTCATCGACTGTTTCGGCTACCATGTCAGGAAATGGTGTGCCGATTACCTGGGCCTCGCTCTGAAGCAGATAGCCTGTGATTGCCATAGTTAGAAGTAACTTTTTCATTGAGTATGTTGAGGTAAATTCCTATTTCAGTCTGGCAGTTCCTTTTTTAACTTCATACTTTTTTGCCAGATATTCCTTGGTTTCTGGTGTGCGTAAACTTTCTACGAAATACCACTCTGCCTTTGTTTTTGTAGCGTATAGCGTCAATAACAAATAGCCATGATCGCGGTCGTTTAGGTACTTCACGTGTGGGTTTTGTTTCATCAATGCCTGCTCCGCCATCTTTACCGTGTCTGCATTTTTTCGTTCATCGCCATTGGCAGACGATACGCTGGTGGTACCAAACTCTACGGCAAAAGGTTTATATGATTTTTTTACATCAACGGCTGCCTCAATGGCCCAGGAAGCGTGGGTGTCTCCTGATGTAATGATGATATCCTGTACTTTGTTTTGGGCGATGAAGTCAATTATTTTTTTCTTTTCGACCGGAAAACCATCCCATGAATCAAGGTTGCGCGGCATCTTTGGGTACACCGCTTGCAGGTACACATCAGAAAATATCACCTGATTACCAATCAGTTTCCACATGGCCTTCGATGACTTTAGTTGATTTTCAAACCACGCAAGTTGTGTTGCCCCAAGCATTGTTCGTTCTTCTTTTTTTAGATCGGGATTGTTGATGTCGGTAATTTCCGGGTCACGACCAGCCAGCCGCTCGTCCAGCATGATCACATCAGCCAATGGCCCAAACGAAAAGGAACGATAGAGTTCTTTGCTTTCGCGAATGGGCATCCATTCATAGTAACTTTGGCGTGCAGCCGCTTTTCTTGCTTGGTAGTCACCTTCTTCTGGCTGATGATTTTGTGCACCTGTTACAGTAGAATTATTGGCCACTTCATGATCATCCCAAATTGATATGAAAGGATGCTGTTGATGTATTCGTCTTAATCCTTTATCCAACCGATAGAGTGAATAACGAGTGCGATAATCTTTCAATGAAACAATTTCATGCGGAGGAATATTGATCCTTCCAATAGTGGTATCTCCATATCTTCCCTTCCCGTATTCATAAATGTAATCGCCCAGATGAAGTACTGCGTCTAACACGGGACGATCTGCGATTTTATCATATGGATTAAAAAATCCCCACTCCCAATTGGCACAGCTAACCACAGCAAATTTCAAACTGTCCATTGCATTGATGGGTGTTGTTTTGGTGCGACCCACAATGGAAGTGCTCCCCAACGCCATGAACCGATAAAAATAAACCTGACCGGGTTTTAGGCCATCCACATCAATTTTCACGGTATAGTCACGAGTGGGGGTAGCGCTCACCGAATCGGATTTATAGATAGAGCTAAACGAATCATCTTCGGCTACCTCCCATTTCACATTGATGGATTCAACGGAATCTTCAGGTGTAACGCGCGTCCAGATGATCACTCTATCCGGCAATGGGTCACCGGAGGCGACACCATGGTAGAATGGCTTTAGGGTGGCATCAAAATGAGAGGCAACGGCCTCTTTCCATTTAATGGCCACCTCTTTTTTAGTTTGACAAGAATTTAGGCAGAGTACGGCAATCAGAACTACGAACAATCGCATGAGTAAGTTTTTTTATGAAGGTAAGTATTGCCAACAAATAAAGTACAGTACTCTTCGATAGATCGCCTATTTTTGACAATTTGGTAAACATCTGGTCGACCAGCGCAACCTAATGGCTGCTTTTTCAGTCTTAAGTCAAGCGCTTGCCCAAAGAAATAGCACGAACAATCAACGGTCATTATGAAATTCCTATTTTTTCTATTTGTTTTTGTTCCAATTTCACTCTTTGGTCAATCTGCACTCGAAAAGGCTAGTTCACTTTTTGAGGCCAGAAAATATGACGAAGCAGAAAAGATACTAGCGGCCATTCCCGAAAAAAGCGCTGACTATGCCGGAGCCCGTTATTACCTGGGAAGAATAGCTTTTAATCAAAAGGAATTTGATGATGCCCAAGACTATTTTGAAGAGGCTGTAGAAGTAAACGATAAAGTCTCGGATTACCACAATTGGCTGGGCAATACTTACGGCACGATAGCTCGCGATGCCAATATGGTGAAGGCAGGCATGTTGGCACCTAAGATGAAAAATGCTTGGGAGAAAGCGATCGAATTAGACCCAGCCAATCTGGATGCGCGCACTTCATTGATTCAATACTATATCCAAGCTCCTGGTTTTATGGGTGGCAGTATTGAAAAAGCAAAAGAAGTAGCCAAACAGATTATGAAGCTGAAACCCGCGGAGGGCCATCGACAAATGGGCACTATTTTATTGTCTGAAAAGAAGCCAGCCGAAGCCGAAAAAGAATTTTTAGAAATGGCGAAAGCAGATCCCACCTATGCAAATGGACTTGCCAATTTCTATACGAATCAAAAGCAATACGATAAAGCATTTGCTTTGTTTGAAGAAGCGCTGAAGAAAACTCCTGAAG
>JABFSY010000346.1 GCA_013140395.1 Cyclobacteriaceae bacterium | reverse complement strand
GGTAACAAAAGACGCTTCGAATGCTGACATAAAAAAGGCATACCGCAAGCTTGCCAGAAAGTATCATCCCGACTTAAATCCAAATGATGCAGCGGCCAAACTGAAGTTTCAGCAGGTCAACGAGGCGAATGAAGTGTTGAGCGACCCGGAGAAGAGAAAAAAGTACGATGAACACGGTAAAGATTGGAAATATGCAGGCGAAGCGAAGCAGTATCAGGAAAGGGCTAGCCGGAATAGACCGCGAGACAGAAGACCTGATCAGGGATTTTCTGGCGATTATTCGGGTGGTGACTTTTCTGATTTTTTTGAATCCATGTTTGGCGGCCAGTCGAGTCAAAGAGGCGCCCAGGTAAAATTCAGAGGCCAGGATATTACGACTGAGCTTCAGCTGACTTTAAAAGATGTTTATACTTCGCAAAAGCACACGTTAACAGCAAACGGCAAAAATATTCGATTGACTATACCTGCCGGTGTGGAAAATGGTCAGACCATTAAGATTTCCGGTTATGGCGGGGAAGGTGTGAATGGTGGCCCATCGGGAGACTTATACATCAGTTTCTCCATTGAGAATACGACTAAATTCAAACGTGATGGCAATAACCTCCATACAGAGGTGGAACTTGATCTCTATACGGCTCTGTTGGGTGGCGAGGTTACGATTGATACATTTGACGGCCAGGCAAAACTGGTTGTGAAACCAGAAACCCCAAGTGGCCAAAAGGTCAAACTCAAAGGAAAAGGTTTTCCGGTTTACAAAAAGGACAGCGAATTTGGAGATCTTTTTGTTACCTGGCGGATCAAGATTCCATCTGGTCTCACCGAGAAAGAAAAAGAGTTATTCAGACAACTTCAAAAACTGAGAGCTAATGGAAAATAGACAGCTAATTCCTGTAGCAGACTTCTGCGATCATCATCACATAGCGTTTTCGTTTGTTCGCTCATTGCATGACTATGGCTTGGTGGAGTTTACGACCGTCAAAGAAGTCCAATACCTTAGAGCTGAGGACCTAACAGAATTGGAAAAGATATTGCATCTGTATTACGAACTAGACATTAACCTGGAGGGAATAGATGCCATCAGACATATTCTTCAACGAATGAACAAGTTGCAAGAATAGTTAAATTCCTTGAGGAACAGACTCAATTTCTATGAAAGTTGAGAAAAGCTATTAGTAAACCCTCACAGTATCAGTCATTATTCAAACGACTGTCAATTCAGTTATAGTTCGACTCTTATTCATTGTCTTCATCCTCCAATTGTTGGTCAACTGGGGTAGTTGCTTTTTGGTGAAGCTTTGCTTTGTGTCTTTTGATTTGGCTTTCTAAACTCCTGCAAACCATTTCTGCAGCGACTTCAAAGCTTTCCGCCAGTTCTTTTGCAAACAGATCATTGCCAGGAATGACCAGAGTAGCCTCTACGAGAAAGTTGTCCCGCTTGGCATTCTTTTCTTTTTTTAACAAGATATTGCATCGCTCAATACGATCATATTGGCGTTCAAATCGTTCGAATTTTTCTTGAATTACCATTTGTGTTGTTGGATTCAACTTTTGAATATGCGGAGATTGGATATTGAATATCATGACTGAGATAGTTTACAATTTGTTTTTCGAGCACTCACATTTTTTAACTCAATATCAGTGCTTTGTAAAATAGTTTTTCACAAAAGCATGCTGTTGATTTTCTGTCATTTTATCTGTTTGCTCCATTTTAATCGATACATGTTTCAATTGCCGATCTGCGAGTAGCGCATTGTAGAGTTCTGCTTTCGCATCGGTGGGGCCAAAGAGGATTACATCATCAACTCCTTTAATGGCTTCGGTTAACTGCCTATAATAGTCTGACTGCTGCTGCTGTTCTTTGCGATGCAGCTGATCTTCTCCTTTTCGGATGATCAACTCCCTTACTTCAGGAGTAAATTTTGAGGTGATAGTCTTAGTGGTTATTGGATCGGGTGTGAACTCCATCAAATGGGCACTTGCATGATCCATCCAGATACCTAGTTTTTTATGATTTTTCATAATACTTGTTTTTCTTAAGTTACCTAACCAAATCGTCATGAGGGTTTGTCATGAATAACAGTTTTACGTTTGTTTTTGTAGGTGGCATAGTTAATTTCAATGTCGCTACTCAGTTTCGTAATACTGGTGTTGAGCTGGTCAAAAAGACCTTCCATCTCTCCCGCAGGAATTTTTTCCCCTATTTTCAATCGGTCTGCATTTTTACGAAGTCTGGCAATCAACTCCTGTTCTTCTTTAGTCAACTCGAGATGGTGGTACTTTAAAGCGTTTTCAATGGCCCGTAATGCCCTATCCAACTCGCCACCGGCTTTTACACCATCTAGTTTGAAATATTCAGTTTTCGCTACATTCATATGTAATCCGGCTAAAGAATTTCCAGCCCTGGCAAAAAAGTAGTTCAGATCCTGTATTCCGTCTACTTTGGCAACAGCAACGTGTTCTTTCAATTCGATTAGTTCTGAAATGGAAATACGAATAATCTGCTTCCGTGTAGAATCTTCAATTGTTAATATAATCGTATCCATATATTGAATCGCAAGACCTATATGGCGAGCAGATTCAGCATATTGCTTATCTGCAAATCCAACCAGTGCTCCATTGAAATGTACGTCTGGCAAGAGCTCCCTTGTGGAAATTTCAACAATTCCTTCTTGCGGTGCTTTGTTTTCTTTTGGTTGACACGCAAAAAGGAAAACAGAAATGATAACAGCACTATTTAAAATGTGCGTTTTCATAGCGTTATTTTTATTTAGTGATGAATGAACTACCTATCAAATGTCGACTGAAAATGAAGAATTTGAAATGATCATTGTTAGAGCAGATGCTGATCTACATCATATCAAACACTACATTTAACTCCATGCAACAGCTGGATAACCTCCTCATCAGAAACATTGGGAAGGTGAGTATAGTAGTCGTTCAAATTGGTATGGCAGGTTGTGTCAAGAT
>JABFSY010000211.1 GCA_013140395.1 Cyclobacteriaceae bacterium | reverse complement strand
TCTTGAAACATATATTTCTTCCTGTGACCGTTAGCTAAAACAAAAAAGCCGAAGGGTTAAAGTATCCTTTTTTCATAAACGTTCCACGTGGCACCCAGACCTTATTGCCTTATTCGTCTAGCCTAACCAAAAACGTTTCACGTGGAACTCTCAAGTTTTGGCCGCTTTGCTTTTAACCTTTCGGCTTTAACTGCCACAAAGATAGGCAAGCTTCTTCTTTTTTGCGCATCAGGGCTTTTTCTGAGGGCTTTTTGTCTTTATAGCCTATGAGGTGGAGAACCCCATGGATCATTACCCTGTGGAGTTCATCTTCAAATTCGGTATTGAACTTTATGGCATTCTCTTGAACCCTTTCAATGCTAATGTAGATTTCGCCTTCTAAACCGTTTTTGCCTTCAGAGTTATCGAAGGTGATAATGTCGGTGAGGGTTTTGTGGTTGAGAAAGCCTTGGTTGAGTTGGAGGAGGTATTCGTCCGAGCAGAATATGTAGTTGATTTCTTTAATGGTTTTCTTTTCCCTTCTGGCAACTTCCTTAATCCACAGAGTCTTCTTCCGTGGCAAGTCTATCTTAAACGAAATATCCTCTGAGAAAAAGCGAATGGTAGCCACCCCTAATTCATATAGAAACTCAACTCAACTACCTTTCCTTTCTCGCCAAAAGCAACTTCGTCAGCAAGGTGTTTCATTAAAAAGATGCCGCGCCCTCCGGGTTTCTCTAAGTTTTCAGGTGAGGTTGGATCTGGCAGGTGCTCGTAATCGAATCCATTGCCTTCGTCTTCGACCCTAAATTTTATTACGCCTTCTTCCAATGCGAGGGCGAGCGAAACATTTTTGCCCGAGTTATTTTGGTTGCCGTGCTTGATGGCGTTGTTGACAGCTTCGGTAACGGCAATCATTATGTTGCCATAGATATCATCATTCAAATGGTATTTCTCCTTTGCATTATCAATGAAGCTTTCAATCATCCGAATGTTTTCGGACAACGAGGGAATTTCGATTCGGATCTTCTTCATGCTTAGCGCTCGTGAGTTTATTCTTTCGTACCCATTCTTTTAAAATATTCATTTACCTCCTTCTTGTAGTAGGGAAACAACTTAGGAGGCACTGTTTTCAACAATTCTAGTTCTTTTTCTTTTAATCTTAAATATTCCTCGAAAGCCCGTGGCATTTCCTGGCTATAATCTTTGGCTGTTTCCCCTTTACGTTCTTCTTCTTGATTTTGTTCACGCATTGATTTCTCGGCTTCCAGTAAGCGGGTGATGATTTCGTTTTGCCTTCTTATCGTTTGCTCCGTAATCTGCTTGTTAACCAAATCCATTTCCGTTTGTTCCATTTTGCCGGGAATATCGCCACCCGGTATTTTACCACCCTCCTTCTTCATCTTCTCTTGCATTTCTTGCAACGCTCTTCTGATGCGTTCTTGCTCTGCCGCCATCCTTGCAAACTCCTCAGAAAGTTGCCGCCCTGATTTGCCGCCATTCTTGATTTCCTGCATTTGTTGGTTCAACTGTTGTTGCAATTTTCCTAGATTCGGCTGACCTCCTTTTTTCTTTCCTTTTCCCTTGCCAGATCCGGGCTTGGCGTTGGCCATCATGTCCATCATCATATCAAAGTGATCGTTCAACATCAAGGCAAGGTTGTTAATACTTGTCATTGAGAATTGCATCTCTGAGCTTGCGTTAGGCTTTCTCCTTTCTTTTACATTCACAGACGCCTTGTCCAAATGATCATTTAGTTCGCCCACCTCCTTAGTGACAACAGAACCCATAAAAGGATCCTTCTTAGATAGTGCTAACAAGCTGTCTTCCAACACTTTAGCGTCATCTTTGATCTTTAATTGGTTCTGGGAAAGTTGAATATACTTGGGATCAGTCTGCTGTACTTGGTTAAAATCCTTCATCACAGACTCCTGATCAAACGACAGTTTTATCAGCCCGTGCAGAATTTGGCGAAGACTTTCCATATTAGCCATATCCATTTCCATCTCCATTGAACTCTGCATGCCTTCCAGCTTTTGCTGCATTTGCTTCATTTTGTCAATGGATTTCTTTTGTTGCTCTGCAGATTTTTTCGGCTTGCCTTGTTCTAGGGATTCTTTGCTCTCCTCCTGCGACTTCTTCAACTCCTCAGTGTCCTGGTCACTTGGCGTGTCTTGAGATTCCTCTAGCTCCTCGCCCATTTTTTCTAGTTCGTCAATTGTTTTTTCAAATTTCTCCGTTTCCTTTTTTAGTTCTTCCTGTTCTTGGGCTAATTGTGGGGCATCGGGTTTTTCTTTCGAGTCATTATCCTTTTCTCCATCCTTGTTGTCTTTTCCGTTTTTCTCTCCATCCTTACTGTCTCTTCCATCTTTCTGATCTTTCTCGCCCTTCTGGTCTTGATCTTTTTTCTCTCCTTTAGAATCGCTTTTTTCATTCTTCTCGCCAGCTAATTCCTGTGTTTTCTTGAGGAGGTCTTCTTGCTTTTCCTTTTGTTGTTTCAGGTCGTCAATGGCCTGTTCTAATTTATAGTCGTATTGAAGCTGTTTAAAAAGTTCCAACGTTCGCTCTAATTCTTTCTCCATGTTGATTTCTTTGCGATCCATCTTGTCGAGGAGCTTTTGCATTTGCGATGGATCCGCATTTTGCTTTAGCAGTTTTTCCAATTCTTCAAAAAGTTTTTTGGTTTCGTCATCGAGCAACTCGTTCATTAGTTTCTGAATTTGTTCAGACTTTTCTTTTATGCGTTCGCTCTCCTCTGAGAATGACTCTTTTTTCTGTTCCAGCAAACTGTTTTCCTTTTGCAAATCTTTGATGGCCTGATCCAGTTTTTGTTTTTGTTCTACCAAATCCTCTAGCATCTTTTTGTCTTGCCAGTCGAGTGCTTGTTTTCCCTTTAGCTTCTCTTGCGCTTCGTCTATGGACCGCTTTAGATCTTTTGCTTTTTGAAGGCTTTGATCAATTTTATTTTGTGCGGCCTGCTGAGACTTTGAAACTTCCGCTTTTAATTCTTCCTCGCCCGGCAGAGAAAAGATATAGTCTGATGATCGGGTGGACTTTCTTCCATTGACGCCATCATTGTCCCACACTTGTAAATGGTAAGTAAGCTTGTCACCGGGTTGAAGCTGCAGCGAATCGACAGGCCACCGATAGAAGAAGTTTTGCTGATTCTTTGTGGACACCAGAGGGATCAGAATCGTTTTGGGCGTTTGTGATCTGGAGCCCTTAACTATTTGATAGTTTAGCCGAAGCTCTGTGATCCCATAATCATCACTCAAGGCACCACCCAACATAATGCTTTTGAATAATATTGAATCGCGCAAGTTGTCAACTACAATTTCTGGGCGCTGATCTTTTATCGTGTTAATAGAATACGAGATTTGATCTTTGTTTTTGCTCTTTTCGTTTTCTAGCACAATCGTGTATTGATCAGGATCCTTCATGTTCTTACTGAACTGAAAAGACTGATTATCGACCAAACGCATGTCATTTTCAATGCCGGAAGATGCAAAGGCCAGAGTTGCTTTTGACGTACTGGATGTCCCCACTAGCCAACTCACTTTTGTTCCCTCGGGGATTTCTAAATTTCCAACATTTGTAAGTCGTTCTGAATTTTTACCCAGATAGCGAGGATAAAGCAAGTCGACATTGATCTTGATCAGCTCAGGTCGATTAATTAGCTGCACTTTATAAGGCGAAGAGAGAAAACCCGAGGCTTCAAACTGAAGGTCTATTTCGCTTTGCACCTTTTCAAACAAATAAGAAAACTTTCCCCTTCCTAAGGATTCCATTCTCCACCGTTGGGTGCCAGAGACAATGTAGACGGTTTCGGGCACGGTATTCCCCTCGATGGATAGTCCGAGAGTAAAGTCTTCATTGAAAAAAGCAGAAAGAGATTCTTTGTCAACAGAGAAAGAAAAGGGCGCTTGGGGCGAAAACTCTTGATTGAATTGTACGATCCGTTGAGTGCTTTGGGTGAAAATGCTGCGGTCAATAACAAGAAGCAAAATGCACAGTGCCACAGGAGCAGCCAGGTATTTTAAGTATTTCGTGTTTGTCTTGAAGTCAATGGCCGATTCAAAAGAAATGTCTTTGAAGGTATTTGCTTTTTGGAAGATACCAGCCTCTGCCAGCGCTCCAGCATTTTTTTCAGAAAGCTGCAATACGTTTAACAGCCGGTCTCCTATAGTAGGAAAGTAATTGCCAATCAATTTTGCGCTATCTTCTTCGTCCAAGCCTTTTTTGTAAAGCCACCAGGTCAAGGGTTCTTTCAAAAACTGAAAGAGACAAAACGCAACCAGACCAAAAAAAGCGGCAAATATCAGAAAACGCGCTTCTCTGCCAAGCCACAGGTTGTATTCTAATAGCGCGGCTATCAAGAAATACCCCAGTACAAATGTTAATGTCAGCAAGCTGCCTTTTAGAAAAAGGTTAGCGTAGTACTTTCGTTTGAAAGCGGCTACTCGCTGATGTATTTGGTTTATTCCCTCACTCACAATACCTGAAACGCGTTGACTGGAAAGATAGTTTTAATCCACTAAGATAGGGAGCATGCCACACTATTTCAATTTTCTACTGGCTGCCGGGAAGAGCCATATTTGTCTCTTACGGTTCTCAATTCTCCAGTCCATCCGATTCTTCATTTGGCAATGATATTCTCCACTCATACTCTTTCTCGAAATATTCAATCACATGCATCTTCAATAACTTCTCTTGTTCAAGCATGTCGAAGTGTGGAAGTTTTTTTACCAGCTTCCAATGCGGCCAACCGTCTTGATCTAACCCTTCTAGTTCATAGTAACCGGCCAGACTCAGCACTTTGCAAATGGCAATGTGCATCAGATCCTGCTTTTCTTCCTTCTCAAACCGCTTGGCCCCGCGCCCCAATTCCTGCACACCCACCAAGAACAGGACCTCATTCAGGTCTTTTGGCTTTTTATCAATCTGTTTTTCTATCTCCAGTAGTAGACGGTTCCACTGTCTGTCTAAATCTAAATCGCGCTTAAACATGTCATTTCGAAAGTTCGTCCCAGTATTCAAACGCCCTGCGCAGGTGAGGGACAACAATCGTTCCTCCCACGAGGGTGGCTACGCCCATTGCTTCGTGCACCTCTGCCGTTGTAAAACCCACCTCTTTGCATTTGCCCAAATGATATTTTACGCAATCATCGCATCGGAGAACCAGCGAGCAAGTAAGCCCAATCAACTCTTTTGATTTTACGTCTAGCACGCCCGCCTGGTAGGCATTTGTATCCAGGTTAAATATTCGTTTTATGATCAGGTTGTCGGCTTCCATGATCTTTTCATTCATCTGGCTGCGATAGGCGTTGAATTGTTCTACAAGACTCATAGTGATGGATTGAAATTTGCCTGTAAAAGTAAGGACTTATCAACGGGCACAAAAATTCTATTGGGGTAGACGCTTGGCCACGTTAAACCATTCCAAAACGTATCCCCCCCGATTTTTTAACAGCCTGAATTATTCGTAAAACAATCAAATTACCGAATTTTTTGTAGTTTCACCTTTCAAATAAGAGGCTATGAAATTTAGTTATGCGCTGATTGTGGGATTTTTAGTGTGGTGTCTGATTGCTTCACAATGGTACTTGTTAAGTGTAAAGGGAGTCCCCACAGATGCAAGCCGTTTTAATTCCACCCAAATGACGATGGCAATAGCAGAAATTTTAACCATGCTGCTGGTAGCAACCTTAATTGGTTTTGGTATTGCCTGGTTTTTGAGGCAGGCATCAATAGAAAAAAGCCAACGCTCTCAGTCATTATTACTTCAGCAGTATAATGAGTTGACCCAACAGGCAGGTTCTTACAAAGATCAAGCGGAGAAAGCAGAGCAAAAATTGGCGAGAGCTCAGCAGACTTTTAAAACAGATTTTCAGCGACTGAGTTCAGAAAATGAAAAATTGATCGCCAGCCTGGAGCCAGAAAGAAAGGAGATTTTACGAACAC
This sequence comes from Cyclobacteriaceae bacterium, assembly GCA_013140395.1. Classification (GTDB taxonomy): domain Bacteria; phylum Bacteroidota; class Bacteroidia; order Cytophagales; family Cyclobacteriaceae; genus ELB16-189. Next base: position 4,402 of record JABFSY010000211.1, on the reverse strand, counting down.
GCGAAGAACTTCAGGTGCTGCGACCGAAGGTTCAGTTAGCCGACATCGAACTTGGGCGTATAGCGTTTCAAATGAAACAATTGGAGAACCAGCTAGCTGAAGAAAAGGAGAATAAACAAAAACTTGCTGCTGAACTCGAAGAAGCTAAGTTATCAAAGGAGCCAAAACGACAACCCGTTGAGCCTGCATTTTTAGGGCACGCTAAGTTTACCGAAAAGCAGAAGGATAACCTAAAAATGATTTCCGGGATAGGGCCTGTACTAGAACAGAAGTTAAATGCGCTGGGCATTTACACATTTCGACAGATCAGCGAATTCACACCTCAGGCTATTGAGCATGTTACTTCTTCTATCAAGTTTTTTCCAGATCGTATAGGCAGAGACAATTGGATTGGCCAGGCGGCAGCACTGGCCAGGCACCGAAAATAGAAGAGCAAGCTTGGTGATTTCCTCTGGTAAGTTCGACAGCTACCGTATAAAACTCCCTATAAGCTGATTGACAGACTCCGGTTGCTCAATGCATGCACTATGCCCAGCTCTGGCAATACGTTTGAATTGAGAATTTGAAATAGCCTGATGAATTCTTTCAGCTTTCGCGGGAGTAGTCGCCACATCTTCATCACCCACCGCTACTAAGGTTTTGGTGTTGATTTGTGAAAGCTCTTCGTAAATACCTTTTCGATAGATGACTCCCGCCACGGCTCTGGTTATGTTTCTAGGATAGTTTTCAATGGTTCTTTTCCACATTTCAAGAATTGATTTTTTAGACGGATCTTCCAATGAAGATTTTCCAAATAGAATGCGGATGACTTTGTCACTTACCAGCTTAGCCCCTCCCCACCCAAACACCTGATTCAGCAGAAGATATTTAAGTCTGTTGGGTTCAGGATCGGCAGACGTGTCTAGCAGAACAAGGCTTTTGAGCAATTGTGGTTTACGGGCAGCCAATCGCATACCGACAAAGCCACCCATGCTAAGACCAACAAAATGGACGGGTTTACCTGGACATAATGCCTCAATCAAAGCAGCCGCATCTTCATAGAGCGTATCCATATCCAAATTCCCGATGGAATCGCTTTGCCCTTGCCCTCTGTGATCATAGGCAATGCAACAAAAGTTATTCTTGAAATGTGCCACTTGAGCATCCCACATATGGTGGTTAAAAAGTAGCCCGTGTGAGAACACAATAACTTCGTCTCCCTCACCGGATCGCTCAAAAAAGATGTGCGTTCCGTTGATCAGTTGAATGGGCATAGCTTAGATAATTGTAAATGGCAGAAATTCAGAACGAATATACCTTTTGCCATTAACAAAGTCACTCGGTTTCCTAAAGCATGAACAAGGAAACTTAAAAATCGTCATCCAATTTGAGGACTAAGCGAAATCCAACAGTGAGGTTTTGCTGAACTTTTACCAGTCCCATCATATGCTTAGGAGGCTCCAGATTGAAATCAGAAAAGAGGAAATCACGTCCACCTTTCAGGTAAATAAGGCCAGACGACTTTGCCTCAATGCTGCAATCCATTTCAAATAATTTTGTAATACCACTCAGTGAAATCTTTACGATTCCCTTAAACCTATCTTCGCCATGTCCATAGGTGGGGGCTCTTTCAAAGGAAATAAAATCAATGATGATTGCAGGATACGATTTTGAACTGATCGTCTTACAAAAATCAGAGGTCATTACAGCTAAACCACAATCAAAACTGGAGGCATCTAATGTGACGGAACCCCTCACAAAAACAGGCCTTACATTGCGCCCTCCTTCATGCAATACCAGTGTATCTCTACCTTTATAACGAGGGATCGCACAGTTGAAAGTATTGATGTTGGTTTTACCGCCAATTGTGAGATGACTATCTGGCAATACAATAAAACGATGTACCAAATCAGCATCTTCCCGGTGGGTAAAACCGGCCAATAGAAGAAATGTCAATAGGAACCCTAAGACTTTCATAGCATACAAAGTTAAGAATTCCAAGAGGGATAACAAAAAACCGGCCAACCCAAAGGGTCGGCCGGATAAGTAAAACAAGCACCAAAATTAGAAACTGATTGCTCCCTGGATAACAAATCCGTCAAACTTGCCATTGTAGAAGCGATTGTTTGCTCCGGTAGCCAGAAAACCTCCGTAGTTCTGGGTTACATATTCGCCTTTTAACAGAATGCTAGGAGTAATAAACCAACCCGCTGCAATTGAAGTGCGGTCAATTGTCACATCAGTGCGAGTTCCGCGTACAGTAGCGGAATAGCCTTCGGCAATAGTAGCTGCAACGGTGTTGTAGCGAGCGCCAACATAGAACTGTTCAGTTTTTCCGAAGCGGTATAGTGCTTCAACAGCTGTTTGTGTAGCTATGCGATCAGGTTCTTTAGAATAAGCAGTTACTCCTTCTGCGTTTTCCAAGGAACTTAATCCACTAGCCGACTCAAATGTTCCAAAAACTTCCAGGCCACCGAATTTCACGAATGGGTTTATTACAAAGGCAGTTAGATTATCGCGGAACCCTGGGTTAAATCGACCTGAAAATGCATTTCCGGTAAGAGTAACGGGAGCATTTTCCATTACATACTGATAGTTAGAGCCTGCGCGGTCGCCACCAAAAAGTGTGCTGCTGGCAGATGATGAGGTTGTAACAACCGAACCCGTAAGCCTTACTCGCAGGTTTTCTTTTAACTGCTTATCGAACCCGACTTTTCCATAAAGAGAGGGTGCACGTTTTGCACCAGCAGGTGTAGATGGAGCTGCAATGTTACCTTGTATTTCGCCATCCGTATAACCACCCATGATAAACAAGCCATCTTTCTTCCAGTATAATTCGGCACCAATTTCTGTTGTAAAGGCATCCATGATGTTGTTTTCTATAAAGGGGTTCCACAGGGTGTGGCCACCATCACTTCTGCGGAAGTGCGCATCACCATAATTCACTTCCATGTGACCGACTTTCAAAGTCAGGTTTTTCCAAAGTTTGTCAAAGAATTCGCTCTTCATAAAGCCTACTTTGTCAATTTGCAAGTAGCCGCCTTTTACCCAAAATTCATTGTGGTGGTGAGATGACATGTATGACACCAAGTTCAAGCTCACGCCATCATACAATTGCACATCGATATTGAAGTTCGCTTGTGCAAGCGGAAAGCCACCACCCATTTCATATAATGCCGAGGGACCAGGCAAACCATTGCTGTGATTAAGGCTTTGATAGCCCTGAGTAAAGCCCGCGCCAAAACGAATTTTTAAACCATCGTAGGGAATTGTATCTGTCTTCGAGGTTTCAAATACGTTAACACCACGTTTATCATAATTCCTGAAATACTGAATCGCTGGCTGACCTTGTGCCCATAGCCCAAGTGAACTAAAGAGCAACAAGGCCGTCAACCCATTTGCAAAAAGTGATCTTGTTTTCATAATAATTGTTTTTTGGTTATACATATACATTTTACTTTACTAATTCTTGACTGCTGTTAAATCGATGTTAAAACTGATGGTGATTTCATCGCCCGTCTTTACGGAGCCGAACATGAATGAAGGCGCCTCCACTTGGAAATCACTCATCTTCATTTTTTTGCTTCCGGTGCATCGAAGTGTCTTTTCTTTTGGTTGGCAGGTAGCGTCCAGACTGATTGATTTCGTTACTCCTGCGATCGTGAGACTACCATTGCATTGGAAAACGTTATTGTTTGTGGTGGCCGAGGCAAGCGTAAAGCCAATCCCCTTAAACTTATCTCCCTTTAAAGCAGAGTAAGCATTTTTGTCCATCGCCTTGTGTGCACTCTTGAGACTTTCACTGGGAACGGATACACTCAGCGATTTAAGCTGGGTGGGAGCACCCTTCTCGTCCATCTGAAAAGAGGCTTGTACGCCCGCCTGAAGTGAGGTCATCGTCCACTCGTGTAATGTGGAGGTACCGGCTATAGTTATATAAGAACCATCTGCCTGTTTGAAGTTGGTCTGTGCCCTAAGCGTGAAACTCAGAGCTATGAAACCGAGTATGACTGCTAAATTTTTAGTGCTTTTTGAAAATTCCATTTGGGTTTGTGTTTTGTTTGCTGAAAAGTGGCAGAAGGCGTTTCGTAAGAGAATGACATTCTATAGGTTTTGCTATGATTTTTAGTAGTAATCCTAATGACAGGCGTCATAAATGGCTCGGAAAAAAGGAAGCAAAAAAATATTTTCCCGAAAATACTCGGCATGCAGAATAATTTTTTTATACCTTCGTAACCGATTGAAAAGAGAAGAAACCATAGACTACCACATTAAGACGGCCTGGCATGCCATCGCGCGCATGTACAATCAGCAGGCCATGAAGTATGATGGGACCATGTCAATAGGCTATGCGTTGCTGAATATTTCTTCAGAAGAAGGAACGGCTGCGATGAAGATTGGGCCATTGATGGGATTAGAGCCA
>JABFSY010000009.1 GCA_013140395.1 Cyclobacteriaceae bacterium | reverse complement strand
GTGGTTTGAGTCAATTCATTTACTTCCAGTTGTAGTTCGAAGTAGGAGGGATCATTTTCATCCTCTTTTGTTTCAGGCAGGTATTCGAATTTGGCAAAATGATTTGTTCGGTGAGAGGTTAGTCGTGCTTTGTGTTCTTCCTGATCCCACACAAACGTGAATACTTTTTCGGGGCTTATTCGCACATCGTCAGCAAACCATTCGGAGAGTCCACTGGCGGAGTCGATATAAGGATATAGCATTTTGACGGATGAATGGATCTCAAAATCAGTGGTAAAAAGATTTTTTTTGGTTTTCGTACTCATAACTATTTGTGATTGGATTTTAATTTAGCTCAATTTTTCCTGTCCAACAAGGTTGGGAGTCATTGTTTAATAAATTCAAGAAGAAACCTAATAAGTTTTCGTTGCTGAGTCATTTGATACTGTTTAAATCTGAAAAGTTTATAAATTTGCGCTCCCGAAAAATCAATGGCGCGGTAGCTCAGGTGGTTAGAGCGTTGGATTCATAACCCAAAGGTCGGGGGTTCAACTCCCCCCCGCGCTACTTTTAGTGCCCATGTTTGTTGTGTACTTTTTGTTTTCTGCCTGTTTCAACCAAATTTATATTGGTCAAACCGCTTCGGTGATAAGTCATTTTCATTCTCACAATACATAGAGGGCATATCTTTGGGAATGATTGGAGCAACACTAGTCCAGGGTTGCTTTTAATCTTGCCACTAATTTTTATTTCAGATCCAATTAAAGTGGCGCTATTTTTGAGTTAAGTTGCGTTTGTTGGGAAAATGAAAAAAATAGACAAACTCATCATCGGCTCGTTTGTAGGCCCTTTCATCATCACTTTACTGGTAGTAGTTTTCATTCTGCTGATGAAGCAGATGCTTATCTATTTTGACGATATCATCGGTAAAGGTTTAGAGTGGGGTGAGTTAGGATCTTTGCTTTTTTATTTTTCCATATTTATGATCCCTCAGGGGCTTCCCCTTGCTGTGTTGATGTCCTCACTCATCACGTTCGGTAATTTGGGCGAACATTTTGAACTAACAGCGATCAAAAGTTTGGGTATTTCGCTCACGCGCGCACTCGTCCCCATTTTTGTCCTGGTTGTTATGATCACAGGGTTTGCCTTTCTGGCCAATAACTACATGGTGCCGAAGGCTGCACTTGAAGCCTATAGCCTTATGTACGACATAAAGCAGAAGGAGCCGGGCCTCGATATCAAGGAGGGCTCATTCTATAACAGGATTCCTGATATTAGTATTAAAGTGAACCGAAAATTCAAAGACGGCATTACTCTGAAGGGTGTAATCATCTATGATCACAGAGGAAGAATTGGGAACAAGCAGGTAATTGTGGCTGATTCGGGTAAAATGTATACCATGTTGAACGATCAATATCTAAAACTTGAGTTGTTTGAAGGATATGATTATACCGAAGGCAGTGGCTCGGGTCAAGACGAAACCGGAAGACCAACTACGGAAGAAACCTATCGAAAAACAAAATTTTCGAAGATGCAGGTGGTCTTAGATCTTTCTTCATTTGGAATGAATCGAACGGATACCAAGTGGTTTAAGGGGAATCGGATTATGCGAAATGTAAGCGAATTAGATCTGGATCTGGATTCGGTGAAAGGTGAATTGTACACACAGAAAATCGGTCTTTATTCCAGTCGAACCTCATTTTTCAGCCTTCATTTCAAACGTGATTCCATCATACTTCCTAAAGAGCTGCAAGATTTTAGAAAGGAAAAAGATTCAATCTATCGGGCAAAACTGGCGTCCGTCACGGCCACCCCCACTTCTACGTTCACCGCTCCCAGCTATAACCCGGCTATTCCTAGTTTCAGCACGGTAGGTTACGTTAAACTCCCTGATTCGATTACCAGAAAAGAGCACCATCTGTCTGACAGCCTTTATTCATCCAAGGAAAGAACTAAGGCTGAGATTGCAACCGCACTAAATAGGGTAAGGATGGCTAAAAGTCAACTTCAGAACTATAATACAAACACAGATGCACAAGTATCAGAATATAAGGTATTTAGAATCCAATGGCATAAGATATTTGCAAACTCTATCGCATGCCTTGCCATGTTCCTTATAGGGGCGCCTCTTGGATCGATTATTAAGAAAGGAGGGTTAGGTGTGCCCGTTTTGGTTTCTATTTTGTTTTTTATTCTGTATTACGTCCTCGACTTAATGGGGACTAAATGGGCAAAGCAGGATGTGATATCGGTTCCAGTTGGGGTTTGGATGGCGAACTTCATTCTTTTCTGGATTGGAATGGTGTTTTTGCGCCAAGCGCGTGTAGATGCCCGTCTTTTTGATGCCGATTTTTACAATGTAGTCGTAGATAAGGTCAAAAAGCGGATTAGTCTCCTAAAAGGGCAACCAAAAGTTGCTTAGCTCTTTGGAATTTAAGCTCAATTCCAATACTTTTGCGCGATTATAAAAAGATAAAAAGAAAAATTTTAAGCGATGCAACTCACCTCGGAAAAGAAACAAGAACTATTCAGCAAGCACGGGTTTGCTAAAAAGAAGACAGACACAGGCTCACCTGAGTCTCAAATTGCGATGTTTACTACTCGCATCAATGATCTGACAGAACATCTGAAAGGCCACAAAAAGGACTTTTCAACGCAACAAGGCCTTGTGAAATTGGTTGGACAGCGTAAAAGACTATTGAACTACCTCCAGCGTAACAACATCACCCGGTACAGGGGGATCTTGGCAGAACTAGAGCTCAGAAAATAACCAAGAAAAAAAATGAAATAGGGAACCGGAAAAATTGGTTCCCTATTTCATTTTTTATAAACCCAAAGGAGTGGGTTTTTGGCCCGCATTCTTAATTTAGAATCCTACATGATGAAATTGCCGCTATTAGCTTTGCTTCAGTCCAGGGGTGCGCTTATCAAGGCATTGCGTCAGATCTAACCAATTAAATTTAAAAATATTAAAAGATGAACTCAACAATAG
>JABFSY010000057.1 GCA_013140395.1 Cyclobacteriaceae bacterium | reverse complement strand
GGGTAGATCATTAGCATCGCTTTTCTTAGTACTAAAACGGGATTTTACTTCACCAATTTGGGACAAGAAGTTTCTGCACCAGTCAATTTTAGGCAAAACAAACCGGTCAATTAGCAATATTCCTTTGGCACGATCTTTCCCCTGTGGTATGCATTTAACTGAAAATTGTATGAATCTTTTTCAACTACTGAGACCGTTCAAACACAGGGATGCCTCCGCAAAAAGCCATATCAAAAACCTGATTGAGGTTGCTGAGGCAGATGGGCACTTTGTTGAAGTAGAAAAAGTCCTACTGAAATCCATTGCCAAAAAAAATGGTTTTACCGAAAAGCAGATATCTGAAATCCGTAAAAATCCCGAAGAGATCAAATTGGAAATACCCGGTGATAGCAAAGTCCGATTTCATCGGTTATATGACCTCATCCATATGATGAGCATCGACAACGAGATACATCAAAACGAAATGAAGTTATGTACTCAACTGGCCTTGGCTTTTGGGTATCATCGCAACAACATACAAGACCTGATAAAATCAACCTTATCTTGCATCGAGTATGAAAGAAACGCTGATGACACTATGGGGCGCGTCATTCGACTATTAGCCTAGAAGATCAATGAATGCTAGTCCTGTGCTGATTTGAAAGTCACACCCACGCAACCTAACAAAACAAATAGCACTACCCAACTAGAAGCAAGCGTTACTTTGTTACCCACTATATAGGGTTGCGGTTCAAACTTGAACTCAATTGTGTGCTTGCCCTCTGGGATTTCCAATGCTCGCAAAACATAGTTCGCCCGAATTATTGAGACTTCTTTGCCATCAATGAAAGCATGCCATCCTTTGGGATAGTATATCTCCGAGAATACAGCTAGCCCATTGGTCGATGACTGCGATTCATACTTTAAGTAAGATGGTTTGAACTCAATTAACTGAATGGAAGACATGCTATCGTACCCAAAATTTTGAATTTTGAATTTTGAATTATCAAGCACGGCATTAGTTCTGGTATTTATCTGACTCACGCTCTTTAACTCTTCTGTTGGCGAATTTACGTTGACCAATTCGCGGACAAACCATGCCGCCCCATTTGCCTCTGGGTTTCCAATGATGTTGGCTGCTTCATCCCCGTACTTTACATATTTGGCGTTCAACATATTTAAAACACCATACTTTTTAAAATCCAATCCTCCAGACTGAGCATCGCGATACAATTGTTGCGTTTCGCGCAGTAGGCAAGAATCATATAAATCCTGATACCTGCGCAGCTTTGCTCCGTGATAACCACCGAGCGAGTGATGATTGTAGGAAGTTCGCGCTTCAGCCATCGGATTTTGTAGATTATACACCCGATAGTAGCTTTTATCTTTTAAGATTTCGTCATCGGCTGCTGAGTTGGCATGGTACGAGTTATCGCGTTTGCGTTGAAAATTATCTTTTGAGAAATAACGTCTATCTACAATGGCGATATCAAGGGTGATCATAAAAATCAAAAAAGCATAGAAGCCAAACTCTGAAATCTTCTTTCCCACATTAAAATAGAGCATGATAAAAATGGAAACAATAAAAGCGAAGGAGCGAAATGCGTCTGCCCTTAACAAACCTCTTCTATCGGCACTCATTGCTTTTGTAAACCAAGCCGGCAATTGACCTTCGCCATCTTTAACAAAACTTCCAAATCCAGCAAAAAGTATCAGCACTAAACACAACCCACCGGTAGCGCCTAACGCAATCAATAATTTTTTCTTTCCCTCTTTGTCAATGCCAGAAGTTAATAATCGCTCCACCCCGATCATGCCAAGCAATGGCATAGCAATCAGGATAATAACTAACGCAAAATTGACCGATCGGAATTTGTTATAACCCGGAAAATAATCAAACATAAAATAGTTGAAGGAGGAAAAACTGTCTCCCCAACTTAACATCAAGCTTAATGCGCTTAATGGCACCAGCCACCAAACAAACTTTTTATCGGCAAACAAAATACCTACCACAAAAAGAAATATTACGATGGCACCAGCATAGTAAGACCCACCCGTGAAGTCTTGCGGACCCCAATAAGCAGTCGCGTAGTTGGCAAGTTTGTTGGCCGTCTCATTGTCTCCTGAATTCACCAGTGCTTTATAGGTTGCGCTATTTTCATCTTGCACCAATGACTTCGCACTTGAGCCTCCGTAAAAATCAGGAATCAACAATACGAATGATTCGAGTACGCCATATTTGTAGGCAAATGCATAGTCCTTGCTCAAGCCATTGGGTTGGGTTTTCGAACTAGGCTTTACCAATTCTGAAGGGCCTCTAATGGAATAACGCGTATATTCTGTGATCGACCAAAACTGCCCAAAGAAAGTACCCACTGCAATAATTACGGCCGGCAGAAGTAGTCCTAACGTTTTAAAGAAGTCGCCTATTTGCTTGGCGCGGATGGCATATACCAATTGAACTAATCCATAAACCGCCACCATCAACACTAAATAGTAGGTAATCTGTAGATGGTTTTCTCGCAGATGCAACGCCAAGGCCATGGCCGTTAAACCAAAACCTAATATCCTTTTTCCGGAAAACGCCAAATGAATACCTGCTAAAACCAAAGGCATAAAAGCAATTGCACCGATGCGTGCGTTATGCCCTGCTGAAAGGCCTATGATCAGGTACGAAGAAAGCCCGAATGCTAACGCTCCTGCGATAGCCAGGTAAGGTCGCACACGAAAGGCCAATAACATAATATAATAACACAGAAATGCAATAAAGATATTGTTGACAGGGTGTGGGAGAAAGAGTCCCATGATCTTCTTGGTCCAAACCACGGGGCCATCGCTCCACTTTAAACTTACCAAATAGGCAGGCATCCCACTAAACATATTTGAAGCCCACAGCCCCTCTTCTCCATTAGAAGCGCGGTAGTCACTCAACGTCTTGCTCCCCCCCTGAAACTGTTTTATATCGGGTTGACTCAGTGATTTGTTATCAAAGA
>JABFSY010000349.1 GCA_013140395.1 Cyclobacteriaceae bacterium | reverse complement strand
TGGGTCAAAGCAAGTATTTTGACTCCCTCGCGCGGGCAAAATACATCGAACGATTTCCTGACTACTTCTTCATTTGGCCGGTACTTCGGCAAAGAGCTTCTTCTTTTATCATTCAAAACTCAAGGAACGCGGGTGATCGATTAACATTTAGCCCGAATATTACCAATCATGCTGGTTTGGGATTTTATGTTTTTGAGATTGGCTTTCAATTCATTGTAGCAATCCCCCCATCCCAAAAGAGCATTAATGAGTTTGGTGAGTCGAACTCCCTTGACTTGCAAGCTAATGTCATAGGCAATAACTGGGAGATAGACGCGTTCCATGAAAACTACAAAGGATACTTTGTGGATGATACACGGAACCCTATTCCTGCTGGGGTGCCAAAGCTACAGCGAAGGGATATTGAAACCGTTAATTCAGGGATTACCGGAACTTACTTCTTCAACAAGAGGAGATTTTCAATCCGCGCTACCTATAATTTTTATGAGCGACAAAAAAAGAGTGCCGGCTCACCAATGTTATTAGCCAATTTCACCCAATTTTCTTTGCGTTCAGACTCTGCGCTCTATCGCTCAACTCAATTCAATGCGATTGAAATTGGAGATTTTAAAGATATGGACTACAGAACCATTTCTATTGCACCCGGGTATGCATGTAATCTGGTGCTGCGAAATTTCTTCATTGGCGCATCCTTAAACATTGGTGCTAGTTTCCAGTTTTTTAATTATCGCTTAGGGCTTGATGAGGACTAGTCGCTGGAGGTTGCCCCTTATTTTAATGGACGCACCACAATTGGCTTTAACAGCAATCGCTTTTTCACGGGCATCACGTATGCCTTTCAAACGTTGCAGATTAGCTATTTGAATGCTGACTTTATCAATCGCACGGATACATTTCGGCTTATCTTCGGTTATCGATTTCGAGAAGTCGGCTTTCTAAAACTTAGAGCATTAGAAATGATTAAGCCAAAGAGCAGATAGCCCATTTTTTGTTGACACAAATGGGCTTAGCTAAGTTATTTTCTTTGGATTAATCAAACACACCGTTATCTTTGCGCCTCCTAAACAGGATGGTCTGGTAGTTCAGCTGGTTAGAATGCCTGCCTGTCACGCAGGAGGTCGCGGGTTCGAGTCCCGTCCAGACCGCAAAAAGCCTCAATTCAATAAGAATTTGAGGCTTTTTGCATTAAGTGGTCAAGGCTATGGTCAAGATTAAGACAGTTCACTTCGTATCTCTTACTCTTGTTTGAACCACTAGTTCAGCTTTTTCCATTAAAGTCGGGGAAGAATCCACACGGACGTCTTTTTTTCGCGCGCCTTTGATCAATTCACTTCGCGCCATTTATCAACTGCTTCTGCGATCAATTGACCATTTCCTCACTTGGTTTTGAAGAAGTTATGATTTAATTCTCTCTCGAAGTCTCCAAGATGATAAACTGAATCTCCACCGTGAGGAAGTAAAGTCATGCAGATTTTAGCAACGTTATGCTAATAGTAAAATTTCTGACAAAGTCAACCGTGGAAAACCACGTAAAAAATACATGGTTTTCCACGTTGTGGTAGGTGGTTCTGAGTTGTATTTTAGCGCCATCTTTATTTGATAAGGCAATCAAATTTGTCCCACTTGTCAAAGTAAAACAACAGTCAAGGGCAGACCGTAACAATTATCAACTTTATGGTTTGTTGACCAACTACAGTTCAATATAGTACCAACCCACACCAAACAGTCCATCTCTAGCATGAACTATCACAGTGTCTCCCTCCTCAACGTCACTGTATTTGTCCGAAGAGACCTCAATGCTTATCGGTTCGGAATTATGAGTCCATGATGTAACTTTTAGGTAGTAATCTCCACCCGACTTACTTGACGACCTCGACTTATCTTTATCAATGACCTTAACTTGGTACGTGTGCGGTTCGGTATTGTCATAAACGCAATTGATAGCAAACATGGAAGTTGGTGGGTAAAACAATAACATTAGCCCAAGGAGTACATAGTTAAGACCAGCCATTTCATCTTTCTTGTCCGCAAGTTTGTGTGTTGAGAGCAAGATTAGGCAAGGAATAAAAGCTGATACAAGTCCAACACCCATCATAACAAACATATTTTCTGGATCGTAGTCCATAAAAACCCGAAAACCCAAAAGGATAAAGGAACAACAAAAATGCGTAATAGGACTGAAAGAAGACTTGTTATCCAGAACGCCATCAAACAAAGCTGATATGCTAGGTCGGTTCCCTACTATTCCATGAATAAAAAGTGTTATCATAGGAACTATCACCAAGATTGTCACGAGGGCCTTGTAGGGATGCGGATAAATGATAAGCCATACACCAAGTGTTATGATGAGCCATTTCACCCAGTCAATTCTCTTGAGATTCTCCATACTCCTATTTTATTTACAGAACTACTTGTCGGCCTAATCTAATTTTAAGTCAGCGAGCGCCTTGCGCCCAACGCTGGTGCATGTGACGTAATGCGGCATAGGAGCTAAAGCCTAATGAGGAACGAATGGCTTTAGCGACCTGCTGCGTTCTATCCCCGACACCAAAACTAAATTATGAAACTAAAACTACAATGCAGCACAGAACCAGCATTATGGCACATGCACACTGTTGGTAGCTGTAGGGCCCTTCTCCGAACTTCATTCGTAGCCTTGTCTTTCGTCCTCCGTTAATGTCACACCTCTCTTTAATTTTCAGTCGCGCAGTGGGGCATTTTTTTATTTCTAATTTGTCCATTTACACAAACCAATCACACTTATGACTGGCTTTGGATGTGGGCTGGACGAGTGGCTAGGCAATGTGCGGCTTGCAAGAGTAGTGCAAAGGTAAGCTTGTAGCAATGGATTTTTTTTTCTAATTTACTAGTAGAATGGACAAAGCAGCAAATAATAGGCTAATAGATGCATGGGTTAATGGTGTGTTGAAAAAACTCAAAGCCGTCCTTGATCCTATTAATGCTTTTTATATCTTTTTT
>JABFSY010000343.1 GCA_013140395.1 Cyclobacteriaceae bacterium | reverse complement strand
CGGATGTGTAATACCGATCGGTTGGAACCTTCTTTGCTATTCGATAGAAGTAAAAAGCAGAATCAAATGATCTCCTATCGCGATAGACGTTCCCCAATTGATTTAACGTATAAGCCTCCAGATTTCGGTCGTTTAATTGCCTACCAATCTGCAAAGCACCATTTGCTTTTTTTTCTGCCTCCTTCAAGTTACCACTGAAAAGATAATAAACGCCTTGATATGCCAACGACCAACCCTCTCCTTCTTTATCCTTTATTTTTCGGGCTAACTCAAAAGCTAACTGGGTGGTGGCGCCTGCCTTTTCTACATTAAACGAAAACTGGCTAAAGGAAAGCTGATTGAGCAGGGCTACTTTTTGTTTGGTTTCACCTTCTTTAGAAATAAGTTGCTGCAGGCTATCGATCTCAGTCGATTGCCCGAAACTGCCGAGGGCGCAACACATAAAAATTGATAAAAGAGAATATCTCACGACATAACTTTACAAAGGTAAAGTAAGCAAAATCGGCACAATATCCGTTTCCTTTTGTGACAGGTAGCAGATTTCTATCTTTTCCGGATGGCTCCCCTTACCGCCTCTGCTGTCCAGGGGTCTTCGGGCCAGTGGTGTCGGGGATACCTTCTCTTCAATTCACTTCTGACTTCATGATAGATGGTATGCCAAAAGCTCTTTAGATCTTGGGTAACCTGAACGGGTTTATACCCTGGAGAAAGCAGGTGCAATACTATTTTAATCCTGCCTTCATTAATTGTTGGAGTTTCTAATAGCCCAAACATTTCCTGAAGTCTTACTTCCATAATAGGAAGCTGGCCATCGTTGAAATAGGTAAGCTTTATCATTGAACCGCTGGGCACTTGCAATTTGGCCGGAGCTAGTTTATCGAGCTTGCCATTTAGTTCCCATGGAAGCAGGCTCGTTAAAATAGTCTGTAAATCCAATCGCTGAAAATCAATACGCTTCGAAACCTGACTTAGAAAAGGACCGAGCCATTCTTCTGCACTGGCTAACAGTTTTTCTTCACTAACATCTGGCCATTCTTCTTCGGGTCGCCAAGTTCGTAAACACATCAAGCGCGTTTGCCATTCAGTGTGCTCGTCACTCCAGTCTAACAGACGAATTCCTTCTTCACGCAACGCATCACATAAAACATGTATTCTTATTTCTTCTGATATCTTTTGTAGCGGCCGCGTGGACACCACCACATTTCCTATGCGCTTCTCCACGGAAGCCACCAACATCCCTCTTTCTTTGTCCCATCGCACTGCTTCCTTTTCTTGCGCTCGCTCCATCAAATCATCGAGGTGAACAGGCGCGGCCAAAAATACTTTGCCTTCACCCTTTGTTCCTGCATCTAGTTGCGCCACACACAGCCAACTTTCACGCACTAATGGGTCATGATCTGGCAACCGTACTACCCGACCGTTGGCTAACTTATAACGTTCGTTTTGTTTTTCAATCTGCTGAGCAATTCGCTCTGGATAGGCTTCTGATAAAAACTTACCAACATCCGTATCAGCAACGACAGCGTTGTCCAATTCCAAATTAAATGTCTTTCGCCAGGATGAGGCCAAACGTTCAATTCGCTGCAGTACGTTTCGATCAGCATTTACTCGCTCCCCTTTTCGCCACTTGCGCAAAACTTCCACGCGTAAACTTAAGTCAGCCCCTGCGTCTTTCGACAGTGGGTCACGCTCTTCCAATAGAGCTGCTACATCAGTTGCCAGCGCATTGCCCTTTGCATCCGCCTCTTTTGCCGATAGCAGCATATGCGCAATTCTGGGGTGAGTAGGAAGCTTCAACATGGCTCTTCCCCGTTGGGTAATCACGTCTCCGATCAGGGCACCCAACTCTTGCAACAATTGTTTTGCCTGACTAACCGTACCTGTTGGGGGCAACGTGATCCACTGCAACTCGTTCAGGTTTTTTATTCCCCAGTTGCTCAACTCTAAAAGAAGTGGCGACAAATCTGCTTCCAAAATTTCCGGCTGTCGCATCGGCAACAAATGGCTGTGTGTATTCTCGGCCCACAGACGATAGCAAACCCCGGGTCCCAGTCGACCGGCACGACCGGCACGTTGATCAGCTGCATCTCTTGTAACACGTATCGTTTCGAGCTTAGTCATACCGCTACGTGGATCAAATCGAGGAACACGTGAATAGCCCGAATCGATAACCGTAGTGATGCCCTCTATGGTCAATGATGTTTCGGCAATAGAGGTAGCCAACACTATTTTGCGTAACCCTTGGGGATGAGGCAAGATGGCTTGCTGTTGTTCCTTCAATGGCAAGTCTCCATAAAGTGGTTGAACAACTACAGAACTTTCATCGGTACTCAAAGCTTCCATCGCTTTGCGAATTTCGCCTGTACCCGGAAGGAACACCAACAAATCACCTGACTGTTCTTTCAATGCCTTGCGAATAACACGAATTGTCGCGAGTGCGATTGAGTCTTCTTTGTCAACAGCCTGATACTTGATGGTAACTGGGAACTGCTTACCAATACTAGTAATGACAGGAGCATTACCGAGCAACGCTGAAATTTTTTCGCTATCGAGGGTAGCTGACATGATCAATAGCTTTAGATCGTCCCGCAGCACTTGCCGACTTTGGTAACACAAGGCCAAGGCTAAATCAGCTTGTAAACTGCGCTCATGAAACTCATCAAAAATGACCAAGCCCACACCCTCCAGTGAGTTGTCAGACTGGATCATCCGAGTGAGAATTCCCTCCGTGACCACCTCGATACGAGTTTGAGCACTCACTACCGTTTCAAAACGAATTCGATAACCAATGGTTTGCCCTACTTCTTCCTTTAACAAGCTAGCCATACGCGCAGCGACTGATCTGGCGGCCAATCTGCGCGGTTCGAGCAAAATGATTTTACTCGTTTTGAGCCAAGGCACGTCCAACAGTTGCAGTGGTAACACGGTTGATTTTCCGGCCCCGGGCGGTGCTTGCAGTATAACTATCGAATGTTGATTAAGTC
>JABFSY010000067.1 GCA_013140395.1 Cyclobacteriaceae bacterium | reverse complement strand
GAAAAGAGAAGATTGCGACACAATGTTGATTTTAGACTGTAAAAATACGCAAAGGATTTAAGATTGCGATAGTAGAGCAAGCGTGACTGACATCGTCTGAGGGGGTATTTTACAAATCGGGAAAATTATCCATCGACATACGTACATCCTCCATTTTAAACGGTTCGCCCACCCTGCACTTTTGTATCGTCAACAACGACAACCAAAAACAAAAAAATATGATACGTTTAAACGCGCTCAACCCCGACCAGGCTTCGGGAAAAGCAAAAGAACTGTTTACTGCGATTAACGGTAAACTAGGTATGGTACCTAACATGATGCGTACCATGGGCAATTCACCTGCTCTACTAGGTGGCTATTTGAACTTTAGTGGCTCTTTGGGCGAAGGAACATTGGGGGCCAAACTGGGAACATTGATCGCATTGACCGTGGCAGAAGCCAATCAATGTCAATATTGTGCATCAGCGCATACTTTTATTGGAAAAAATTTGAATGGTTTGGACGATGCCCGGATAGAATCAGCCCGGACACTTGGAAAAATTGATCCGAAAACAGATGCCGCACTGACGTTTGCCCACAAACTGGTAGAGAAGAGAGGCCACGTTAGCGACACTGATGTGAATGCGGTATTGGCAGCCGGCTTTACCCAAGGCGAAGTGGGAGAAATTGTTGGGCATGTGGCACTGAACACGTTCACCAACTATTTCAATAACACAGCCAACACAGAGGTTGACTTCCCGAAAGTAGAGTTGCTGGAAGCAGCGGCAGTATAATCTACCGTTAATCATAAGAGAGAAAAGGAAATACTAATAATTAAACAATTAACAAAAATGAAAACAATCAAAATCATCTTCTCACTGGTACTAGTACTATTCGTTTCTGCCCTGCGTGCGCAAATTGCGCCCATCGATGAAAAAGGATTGGCTGTTGGAGGCTACGATGTGGTAGCCTATTTCTCAACTAAAGCAATAAAGGGTGATGCTAAGATTACGGCAAAACATGGTGACGCTACGTATCAATTTGTAACTACGGCCAATCGCGATGCATTTAAAAGGAACCCGATAAAATACCTTCCGGAGTTTGGCGGTTTTTGCGCCTGGGGTGTAGGTGCAAAAAGCACAAAGTTCCCCATCAACCCAGAGACTTTTGAGATCATCGATGGCAAGTTGTATTTGTTTTTCAATGGTCCATTCAACGGAAGTAACTTCAATAGCCTTGAAGCGTGGAATCAAGATCAAGATAACTTGCTAAAAGCAGCCAATGCTAATTGGCCAAACGTAAAAGGGTCTAAGTAAATTCACTTATTAAATTAGTACGTCAGGATTTTTTCCTGACGTATTTCCTTTTCTTAACTTACTGACTATGCACTCCACTATTTCACGCATCCGAATTTATCCCATCAAAGCACTTGATCCGGTTGAGCTGCAAGAAGCCGAAATAGGAGTACATTCACTCCGCTATGATCGCGAGTTTGCCATGATCACACCTGATCACCGATACATGAATAGCAAACGAACCGGGAGGGTGAATGAGTTAAAAGCAACCTATGACCTTCCAAACTATATGGTCAACTTGACACCCCGTGCCGGTGGTTCTGTGGAATCGTTTCATCTTATTAATGATAAGCGAAAGTTAGAAATGTATCTGGAAAACTTTTTTGGTGAACCTTTGTCACTCATTCAAAGTACAAAAGGGCAGTTGATGGATATTCCTACCGCCAGTAGCGTTACCATTGTTAGTGAAGCCTCTTTGAAATCATTGCATGAAGAATTTTCAGATCGCACCTTAGAAGATGTGCGACTTCGATTTCGAGCATCAATCGAGTTGGTTGGAGTAGAACCTTATTGGGAAGAGAATTTGATTGGCGAACCGGGAGTTGGAATGCGTATTCAAGTGGGAGAAGTTGAAATGATTGGCGTAAGTCCTCGGGCCCGTTGCAACGTGCCGCCCCGCGATCCATTGACCGGCATTACTGATAAAACATTTGTAAAACGAATGATGAAGAGCCGGGAAGCAAACCTTCCGAAAAAAAGTCACCTTCCTGAATATGGAAATCTTTATCATTTGACAGTCAATACGTATATCCCCGCAACACAAAAGGGGAAGTGGATTAGAGTGGGAGATTCTGTTTCAATTCTTGAATCAGTGAAACTGGAAACTCAATAGAAGAGATCTTACGAGACCAGTAAAATTAAATTGAGTACCCAAACTTGGGGCTAACAATTAATTTACCCAGAATTTATCTGCCAGTGGTATTGCCTTGTTGTAGTTTACGGCCATCGGATCAAATTGTAAGACGCCAAAAAGATACCAAGCATCGGAGGAAACACATGGTTTAGTATCGGCACCTTGCCAGAGCGGAGCATTCGCGTAGTGCGTTCCGAAATTGGAAGAATAGGGAATGCCATACGCAGTTGGATACAAATTGCTTTTTACAAGCAATTTTTCGATTTCAGCAAGATAATAGTCGGCACTAGAAAAATTTCCTGCTTTTTGGTAGGCCACAATCATTTGCCCAGTTCCTTCCGGCCAAACATTGTCCTTATCTATATCAAAGCAATATCCAGTGACTGAACTTCTATTTACCGTAGCTGTATGGGTTGTTAAAAAAATATCTGCTTTTTGTAACGTACTGGTAGGAAAATCCTGAAAGGCGCAATACCCCCACGAATAATTATCTAGCGCATATCGGTAATAGTTTCCAGGCCACGAGACTAGTACTCTGTCGGTAGCATCCCATCTACTTAATTTAAAATAACCTAGTAGTTTGCTATGAAAAGAATCATAGCCATTTATCGCATTGAAAGCGTCAATCATTCCTTCTGTTACTTGGTAGTTTAGGAGTCCTTTGTCATCAAATCCAGCATTAACACTTCCGTCTGAATTTTGTAGCGATCGAAGCCAATTACTTAATCACTGTCTTAGCGAAATATAGGTTGTGCTATTATATTTTACGGCATGGTTATTAAGTGCAATAAGCATCCAAGCGTTGTCACCCATCCCTCGGATGCCAGTTGGGGTGCCATTGGCATCGCGAAATTGGTAAAAACCTCCGTTCCCCGAGAGCAATTCGCTATTGATTCGACTGTTGAAGAAATCGAAAATGGCTTCTGCTTTTGTTCGTTCATTTTTCTCAATAAAAACCAATGCCGCTAATGCATTGTCATACAATGAAACAAAATTTCCATTTTCAGTTGACTCTAACAGGCCATTAGTCCGTTGCATTTGTTTAAACCAACTAAATACATTTTCAGCTAGCGGATGTTTTTCAGCAACCAGATTGGTTTTTGGTTGTGCATTGAAAACGATGCCGTCCATGTTGGTACTGGCCACTATCGAAGTAGGTGAAAACGTATAACCTGGGTCAAGCGGTTCAATAGTTATAGTCCCTTCGATTGGGCCTATCTTCCATTTTCCAAGCGCATCCGACACCACAAACTTACCAGCCTGATAGTAGATTTTTATGTCCTTGACTCCGTTTTTTGCAGGGTCTTGGATACTACCTGACACACTAAACTTGTTGTCCAATGCGATGTTACCCTGTTTGCTAGAACAAGAGGACAAGATCATAAGAAAGAGTGCATATCGAATAAGATATTTCTTGTTCTTCACAAAATCATTTTAGCTGATATGAAATAACGTTAAATGGATGGTAGTAAGCAAGAAAGTATTGACTTAAGTCCGATCCTTGTGCGATCGTTGATTGGAAAGCCACCCCAACCTCAATCCTCACTCAGGCTGGAACGATGGGATGGACTGCGTAAAGCTGCCTGCCGTTGCCTGACCATCTCCAGCCACATGGGTGTGAAGGTGACATGAGGCGCGAGGTAGATGTTTTTATGGACCTTCCATACGTAACCACATCGGCAGTCCACAATACGCCATTGTAATTGCTGGTAGAACTAATCTTTTCGTGACCCAAATTTCCGCTTGGACATTCGACCCCCGTACTGATAAAAAATTTCTTCCAATTAGGATGAAAGAAGTAATCGACAATAAGTTACTTCGAAAAATCAACAGGAATATTTTATTGGAGATAGTTCGCCTTGATATAAAGTAGGTAAAAATTAGGGAACGAAGTTATATGGAGTTACGAAGCTAATAGCTCCATCGCCACCCTTTCGCCCGATAACACGGCTCCTTCCATAAACCCTTTAAACAAACTAGAAGTCTCTGTGCCCGCCCAATGAATGTTGCCGTAGGGTTTGGCAATGTGTTCTCCGTATCGTGAGAAGATTCCCTTTTTGAAAAAGCCAGAGTAAGCCCCGCCAATCCATGGGTTGTTGGTAAACGAATAGTCGTGATACAGCAACGGATGAAGTGCCTGCTCGCCAAATAAATCGGCATAGGCATTTAACAAAACTTGTTTTCGCTCCTGATCAGATAATTTCAGCAAGTTCTTGGCGCGATCGACATGAATCAACGAAGTAATTATTCCCTTTTCTGAACTTGGAACCGAATTATCCACCGTAAGCTCCACCACTTCATCGAGGCATGTGCCTGAGCCGTTCAACCCTTGCGCTCGCCAAAAGGGTTTGGCATATACCGCATGACATTTGATGACCGTGCCCATCTCCATCGAGTCGATCAGTATTTGTTTTTCTTTTGGCAACGCTGGAGTAAAATGGATTCTCTTCACTACGGGCAGCGGGGCGGTGATGATTACTTTTTTCGCGCGAACAGAAAAACTTTCATTTCCGATTAAAAGATAATGCTCTAGTTGCTTTACGAACGATACTGGGCAATTCAGTTTTACGACATCTTTTAGTTGACGATGAAGGAAGTGACTCACTCCTTGGGCGCCACCCAAAATTCGATCGCGTAACGCACCATCTTCCACTTTTTCTGCTTGCTTGAAAGACCCCGTGGCGTTAGCGGCCGCAAATGCCTGCAATGCTGAAACATTTTCTACCGATTGGCAGAGCTCTCCTTCTGCCATTCGCTTAATGAGCGTTCTAGCATTTTTGTTGGTGATAGTCTCATCAATCCAACTACCGATACTAATATTATCCAGTGGTATTGCATTCGGGGCCTGCCAGGGTGATTCCAGAGAAAGTGCCGAAGATGCGTTATCTAATCGGTTCATAGCCTTTTGCGTAGCGAGCAAAGCAAAGAGTCCGAGCGGTGGTGTATCTCCACTATATATCTTGTTTTCAGAATTCTTTCTTAGAATGCTTTTGCCGTTGGTGTACGTGGGGAATGTTTTTAATCCGGCTTCGGCTACCAGTCGATACATGCTGTCGTGTCCCTTTCCAATCCATTGCCCACCAACATCCATAAAATCGTTTTCACCGATGGGTTGCGACCATGTGCGGCCGCCCACTCTGTCTTGTGCTTCGAGCACCAGAATTTTTTTATTGGCTTTGGTTAAACGCCTGGCAGCGGTAAGGCCGCTGAGACCGGCACCGACAATGACTACGTCATGTAGTTCATCTTCATTGTTTTTTGTAAAAGAATAAAAGGGCAATGAAGCCAGCCCGAGGGCAGTGAGTTTGAGGAATTCCTTTCTTTGCATAACATCCAATGTTTATGCAAAGGTTGAAAGCAGCTGTTTGCATTCATTTGACAAATGTCACAAAATCACTTAGCCCTTAGCCGACTCAACGTTTCTCGGGAAATGCCCAGATAGGAAGCGATATATGTGAGGGGTATCCGCTGGAGTGCCATTGGCTCATGCTTCAATAAAAGTTCATACCGTTCCTTCGAACTCATAAACTGTGTATAAAAAATCCGATCCTCCAAAAATTGGGCGTACTCTTCGATTACCGCGCCACTAAAATTACTGATCTGAAGGTTAGAGTGAATCAAGGGCTTCACGGTTTTCAAGTTGATAGAAATCAAAGTGGCTTCTTCCAACAATTCTACCGTTTCACGTAAAGGCAAATCACGATAGGTATTCAAAGACCCTATCAAATCATTCTCAAAAGCAAACCAGGTGTTTACCTCGGTACCATCTTTCAAATAATAACTTCTCGCAGCTCCTTTGATAACGAAGTAGGCAAAGTCATGCCGTTGATTCTCTTGCAGTAAAACATGATTTTTAGCGTGCTTTGAGATTGACAGGTGCTTCATTAACTCGCCAATAGTTCCTTCACTAATCGTAACCCCAAGTGAATATTGCCGAATGAATTGAAGGATCAGATCGTTCATTAAGAATGGTTGTCTTTGATTGGGCAAGCTTTCTAATACCACCTAAAACTACTTAAAAATCCACTTTTTTACCTGAAAAATCGTCCACCTTATTGCGACAATCCTCCATTTCTTGGGAATAGCTATACTAGCACCTTTGTACCCTCAAAACATGAGGAGCTATGACTGCAACAGAAATCAAAACGCTTAGGAAATCAGATTACCAATCCTATCTTCAAAAGGGCATCGGGTATGATAAGTACAAACGCCAGATGGCAGAAGATTTACTATACAATGCTGATCCCCAAATAAAAGAATACATCAACCTGAATCAGCATCGCATGAGCCGAGTAGAAAAAACCTATACAGTGAATGAAACGTTGGCACAACAAGTTAAAAAGTTAACACACAAGACCCATTGGCTGGTTATAACCGAGCATTGGTGTGGCGATGCCGCGCAAACGTTACCCGCCTTTCATAAAGTAGCCGAGTTATCTCATGGAATGATTGAAATGAAATTGGTCTACCGCGATGAAAATCCTGAACTGATGGACGCTTACCTTACCGTTGAAAGCCGTTCGATACCTAAACTCATTCAGTTGGATGCGCACCTCAATGTAACGGGCATTTGGGGGTCACGTCCCACCGAAGCTCAAAAATTGGTGAAAGAATTGAAGTCCAATCCTGCAACGGCTGCTACATATTCTATCGAATTGCACAAATGGTATGCACAGAATAAGCAACAAGCATTGGAATCAGAAATCGCAAAACTAATCCACCGCGCCAGTATATTTTGTCCAGATTGTTTTAATAAAACGAATTAGTCATGGAAGAAAAAAGATTGCCCTTGCCACCATTTACCGTAGAAACAGCCCGGCAAAAAATTCAGATGGCAGAAGACGCCTGGAATAGTAAAGACCCGGTGCGGGTTTCGAAAGCATATACCATCAATAGCGAATGGCGCAATAGAAATGTGTTTGTAACGGGCCGTGAGGAAATTGTACCATTTCTTGCCGACAAATGGAAACGCGAATTAAACTACAAACTCAAGAAAGAATATTGGGCGCATACGGATAATCGAATTGCAGTGCGCTTTGAATACGAATACCAAAATGCGGAAGGTAAATGGTTTCGTGCCTATGGAAATGAAAATTGGGAGTTCGATGAAAACGGTTACATGGCCAGGCGCTATGCCAGCATCAACGATTTGGAAATTACTGAGAGGGAACGAAGATTGCACTAACATTGTTGTTGGGTTTGATCATTCTAATAGTCAATATGATTAAAGAACTAAAAAGAGTAGTAGTAACAGGGTTGGGTGCCATTACGCCATTGGGCAATTCTACTGACGAATTGTGGGCAAACCTGGTGGCCGGTAAAAGTGGAGTGGGTTTAATTACCAAGTTCGATACTACCCATTTTAAAACCAAGTTTGCAGCCGAAGTAAAGAACTTCAACGCCAGTCAGTATTTTGAAAAAAACGAAGCACGCAAATATGATTTGTTTACACAGTATGCCGTGGCCGCTTCAGACGAAGCCATCAAATCCGCCCGCATTGATTTCGAAAAGTTAAATAAAAATAAGATTGGTGTCATCTGGGGTTCAGGCAATGGAGGCATCCTCACGTTTCAAGATCAGGTAGAAGAATTTGTGAATGGAAAAAAAATGCCTCGCTTCAATCCCTACTTCATCCCAAAAATTATAGCTGATATTCCGTCAGGTGTTGTTTCGATCCGTCATGGATTGCGTGGACTCAACTTCTCTACTATTTCGGCTTGTGCGTCTTCCAACAACGCCATCATCGATGCGTGCAATTACATTCGCTTGGGCAAAGCGGATATGATTATCACGGGTGGTTCAGAAGCACCTATCAACGAGAGTGGTATGGGCGGATTCAACTCGTCAAAGGCGTTGTCAACCTTCAACGAAAATCCACAAGCAGCTTCGCGTCCGTTTGATGTGAAGCGCGATGGCTTCGTGATGGGCGAGGGAGCCGGAGCATTGATTTTAGAAAGTTTAGAATCTGCTATCCAACGTGGCGCACCCATCATTGCTGAGATCGTGGGCACAGGCATGGCGGCTGATGCCTATCACCTCACCGGCACACACCCCGATGGCGAAGGGGCTTACTTAGGCATGTTGGATGCATTGGAAGATGCAGAAATCACAGCTGATCAAATAGACTATGTGAATGCGCATGCCACCTCAACGCCAATGGGCGATGAAAGCGAATTGAAAGCCATTGTGCGCGTGTTCGGTGAACGAAAAGACTTGAACATCAGCGCCACCAAATCAATGACTGGTCATTTGTTGGGTGCTGCAGGTGCTATCGAAGCGATCGTGTGCATCAAAGCCATCGAGCAAAACATGATTCCCCCCACCATCAATACCGATGAAGTGGAGCCGGCATTTGCCGATAAGTTTAATCTTACATTGCACACAGCGCAATCGAAAAATATTAACTACGCAGTAAACAATACCTTTGGCTTTGGTGGACACATTGCGACTACTATCTTTAAAAAATATAAACGATAAAGGGCGTTCCCCTGCGGGTCGGGCCCAGATTATACGAGGGCTCTCGCAGAGCGGAGCTTTACACTGCAATCCACGCGAAGCGCGTGGGATTTTCCTGCCCGTC
This sequence comes from Cyclobacteriaceae bacterium, assembly GCA_013140395.1. GTDB lineage: Bacteria > Bacteroidota > Bacteroidia > Cytophagales > Cyclobacteriaceae > ELB16-189. Next base: position 1,664 of record JABFSY010000067.1, on the reverse strand, counting down.
CGGTCAGGTGGGCGCTTACATCTCTAACGCAAATTGAGTCACAAAAAAACTTTGAGTTATGCTTAACCAATCTATTTTTACCTTAGTCAATCCCCAAAACGGAAACCTGGGTTTTAAGCTGGCTGCATTTGAAGACCACAGCAGCTTCGATCATATTCAACGACACAATTATTTTTCCCTCATATGGGTAATGGAAGGAAGCGGAGAATTGAAAGCAGACTTTTCGGAATACAAATTTGGGAAGAATTCGTTGCTGGCCTTTTCTCCTTACCAGCCCTTCATGATTTCAAAGGCAAAAAATGTCAAAGGGGTTGCCATTCACTTTCATCCGGAATTCTTTTGTATTCTTAAGCATCACAAAGAAGTTTCGTGCAATGGCATTCTGTTCAATAATATTTACAATCCGCCTATTACGGCAATTGATGCAAGTTCAGAAGCCACGTTGAAAATGGTCCTCGACCAAATCAAAACCGAAATGCAAAATCCGGCTTTGGCACAATATGAACTACTCATCTCCTATTTGAAAATATTTTTGATTACCGCGTCTCGCTTAAAAGCGCAGCAACAACACGAAGCGCAAAAAGCAACGGCTAGCAACAAAGAGCCATTCATCCTTCAAAATTTAAAAGATGCCATCGAGCAACATTTCCGTACCAAGCATTCTGCCAGCAACTATGCCGATTTGCTGAACATCACTCCAAAAGCATTGGCAAAAATCACTAAGGCGCATTTTAATAAAACCTTGACTGACCTGATCTCCGAGCGTATTATTATTGAGGCCAAGCGCGAATTGTATTTAACCAACAAACCCGTTAAAGAAATTGCTGGCGAGTTGGGTTATGAAGACGAACATTACTTCAGCCGTTTCTTTAAAACGAATGCTGATGTTTCTCCTCAATTGTATCGGGAGACGGTGGGCTTCGCCAGAGGCGTTGCCGTGTAGAAGAAAATCTAAGATTATCGACCGGATACTGCTGAAGAAAGTTCGCGTGTTTAAAATGGTGAATTCCATTAACACTCCGTTAACAGCGATGGCAGCAACACTGCTTTATGAAGGCCGTTTACACAAGCGGTCATCACAACTTGAATTAGAATTGCTAATTTTGGTCCCTTTTTCATGCGCTGCGTATTATATTTCTTTCTTGTTAGCTTTTTGGGTGTGGTGTTGTTGCCGATACCGTCCTTGGCTCAGCCCAAAAATAAACCGGGCACAGGTCTTCCGATCGCAAAAGCCGGTAAACCAATTGTTTTAGATGGTAAGCTAGATGAGCCTGCGTGGCTTACCGCAGATGTAGCCAAGAATTTCTACTTGAACTACCCGGTAGATTCGTTACCACCCACCTTTCAGTCGGAGGCGAGGATGACCTTTGATGATCATTTTCTATACGTGTCATTCGTCTGTTATGATGATAGTAAACCGGACATAGTGCAATCGTTAAGACGAGATGTTGACTGGAACAGGAATGATAACATAGGTATTTTTTTGGATCCATTTAATGACTATACCAATGGATTTTTTTTTACGATTACACCTTACGGGGTCCAGTCTGAGGGAATTATTTCTAATGGAGGGCAGGATGGCGATGGTTCATTTAGTAATAGTTGGGACAACAAATGGTATTCTCACGCCACACGTTATCAGGATCGATGGGTGGCGGAACTAG
>JABFSY010000184.1 GCA_013140395.1 Cyclobacteriaceae bacterium | reverse complement strand
GCACAGCCACGGCTGGAATACCTAGTGTAACAACAAATGGCGAGATGGGAATCGACCCCCCGGCCGTGCGGATTTTGATAGGCTCTTTTCCAAAAGCTGTGAACATCGCTTTGCTCAGCCATTTGCCACACTCAGAATCAAAAGGAGTTTGAAAAGCCAGATAAGATATCTTTGATTGAAAACTTACAATTCTGGAATACTTTAATCTTTCCTCCTCGGTAGGTTCACGATCAATAACGTAGTAACCCTTTGACTCCGCATGCTTTCTTACCAAATCAATGAGTCGCTTCGGGTCGCTGCTCGGTACCAGTCGGATGTCAATTTCGGCAATTGCTTTCGCAGGTATTAGCGTCCGCGCTTGGTCACCTACATACAGGGCGTCAAGACCTCGTATATTGAGTGTGGGATATTGCAGTGATTCCTGAAAATTTCCCCCAATTTTATCCGGGGCGGCAATCCCTAAAAATTTTTTAATTTCATTTTCGTCATCAGGAACTTTCGACAAGACACTCTTTTCTTCATTTGTTAATTCGACTCCATCATAAAACCCTGGAATTGTAACGCGACCTTCTTCATCCTTCATTGAACTGAGCAGTTGTGCCAGACGCAAAGCAGGATTGGGAGTATAGTTGCCATAGTTGCCACTATGTACAGGTGTGCGCGGTCCATGCACGGTCAACGTAATCTCGCAGATGCCTCTGGCGCCAAACGAGAGGGTTGGCTCATTGCTTACATGTCGGGGGCCGTCAAAGATGATAAGACGATCTGCGGCTAATTCTTTTTTGTAGTCTGCCACAGCCAGCGGGAGATGAGGTGAACCAAGTTCTTCCTCAAAATCCATAATTACTTTTACGTTGTAATTGGGTTCTAATTTTAATTCTTTCAAGGCATCTAATGACGCAATAAACGCCATGGCAGGTCCTTTGGCATCTGATGCAGAGCGAACAAAAATCCTCCAGTCGCGGTTTATCGCTCCCGACTTTAGTTTTTCAAACGGAAGGGTGTTCCACTTTCCGGCTGCATCTTTTTCTTTTAGCATTGGATTCCATGGGCTATCCTGATCCCATTTAGTTGCGTCTACCGGCTGGCCATCGATTTGCAAATAAACCAACACAGTTATGGGAGTCTTCCCACCTACCTGTTTTGCTGTTGCCTTGCGCTCTGCTAAAAGTAGAGGAACACTTGCTGTTTTTAATCGTTGAGTAGTAAATCCACGCTTTGCAAAGGCAGCCTCACACCACAGAACATTTTTTTCAATATCTGCTGGGAAATGAGCATCGTTGGGCAAATGATGTAGTTCATAGAATTCATCAAATGAGTTGACCGCAAATTTTTCTGCGACCGCATCTAAATTCATGTTCTTGGGTCGCTGCCCGAAGACCTGGCTGCAGAAATGAATAGCGACAAGAACAAGCAGAATACATTTTTTCATTTCGATGTGGGGTATTTGGGTTAACTACTTGGTTAGATACTGTGGGGGCAATGGGAAACCCATACTCTCAGCACACCAAAATATCGTCACGATGTAATACCGATCCTTGTCTTTGAATAACTGAATGCTATTGATGCCACGATTTGTTACCGGTCCGTCTTTTTTCTCCTTTGTCTCGTATGTACTAAAGGCATGGGTCACCGTACCATAACTTTCTGACTTGCGACTTAGCTCACGCTCGAAAAAGCCCGTTGGAATGCGCGACTTAAACAGCTGAACATATTCTTCAGCTGTCAAGGGCTTAATAGTTAGATCGCCCGTATCACTTTTACGCGTAGGAATAAGTCGACCCTCAGGTTTAAATAAAAATCGAAACCGATCCCAATCGCGTGGTTTAATTGCCTCGCCTGAAATTACTTCATACAACGCTTTGATGATGGCGTCTTCGGTTTTTACATCCTGCGTGTAGTCATTCGTTTGACCGTTGACCACCGTTGAAATGGCCAACAAAAAACTGAACAATAATAGGTATTTCATGATCATAAGATTTACCCAAGTGCTTTAACACCCGGCAGAACCTTGCCTTCGAAATACTCTAACAGAGCGCCACCACCCGTTGATACGTAACTTACTTTATCTTCAAAGCCAAATTTGGCAACAGCCGCGGCTGAGTCACCTCCACCAATCAGAGAGAATGCACCCTTCTCCGTTGCTCTTACCACCGCTTCTGCGATGATCTTTGTTCCTTTTTCAAACTTCTCCATCTCAAATACGCCCATCGGACCATTCCATAAAATGGTTTTCGATTCTTCGATCACACGGGCAAAGACTACCTGAGCCTGCGGCCCGATATCCAAGCCCATCCAACCTGCCTCAATTGAATTGTTGTTGGAAATCTTAGTGTTTGCATTTGCGTCAAACTTGTCAGCAACAATGGAGTCGATGGGCAAATGAAGTTCAACACCCTTTGCCTTTGCTTTTTGAATCAACTCTTTGGCGAGATCAAGTTTATCTTCCTCCACCAATGAGTTTCCAATGCTTCCGCCCAATGCTTTGAAAAAAGTATAAGCCATTCCTCCGCCAATAATCAGGTGATTGACTTTGTCAAGCAGTTTCTCTATAATCAAAATTTTGTCAGAAATTTTTGCCCCTCCCATGATTGCTGTAAATGGCTTTACGGCATTTCCCAACACCTTTTCGGCATTATCCAATTCTGCAGCCATCACATAACCGGCACATTTCTCATCGAAGAATTGAGCCACAATAGTTGTTGAGGCATGTGCACGGTGGGCGGTGCCAAACGCATCATTGACATATACATCTCCATGTTTTGCCAATTTCTCCGCGAAAGCCAGGTCACCCTTTTCTTCTTGTTTATAAAAGCGCAGATTTTCCAATAGTAGAACTTCGCCTGGTTTTAGTGACGATGAAAGTTGATTGGCTTGTTCGCCAATACAATCCGTTGCGAACTTCACAGAAGTACCCAACAGTTTTTCAACTGTTGCAATGGTATGCTTTAACGAATATTTTTCCTCTGGACCTTCTTTTGGTCTTCCTAAGTGTGAC
>JABFSY010000310.1 GCA_013140395.1 Cyclobacteriaceae bacterium | reverse complement strand
GTTGAGTTAGTGCCTTTCAAAATTTCATCCAGCAATAGGAGCATTGGTTTTCCCACACGTAGTTCCTCAATAATCGAATGCAACCGATTCAACTCTGCATAAAAATAAGACTGATGCTCTTGGAGTCAATCTGCTGTGCGCATGCCGGTGCGCAGGGCAGCCATGGGTGTACTCCAATATGACGCACAAACGGGAGATCCATTCAATCCCAAAACAAAATTGACCCCAACCGATCGCAGGAAGGTACTCTTACCCGCCATGTTTGCTCCTGTGATCAGCATTAATCCAGCCGGATTCCCCAAGTCAAAACTATTTGTTACGCACTCCGATGACGGGATCAACGGGTGCCCCACCTCGTTAGCAACAAGTGCAAGTTGGTTGTTCAGCTCAGCAAAAGCATAGTTAGGATGGTTGTAATGAAACGTGGCAAACGAAAGCATCGCATCCCATTCGGCCAACGAGTCTGTCCATTTAGGAAGGGATGCCACATGTTGTTCACGCCACTGCTCCAATCTGCTGACAGTATGCAAATCATATAAAAACAATCCGTTACCGAATAAGCGGGCAATCAAATTCATTCGCGTTTCAAGGGCATTTACCAATTTTGAAAAGGTATGTACATGCGTTGACGCTTCTACTGCAATCCGTTGATGTTGATTGAGCAATGTTGCGGTAAACGATTGATCGCCCATTTGATGAAATAGCATAGCGTAGTTTTCCAGAACGGATCGGTAGTTAGCCAGTTGGCTTTGTAGTCTGGTAATTGGCTTTGAGTAATAAGAAGCGATCGCCAATTGCACCAAAAAAAGCAAAAGGAAAACAGATTGAAAAACAGGATTGAATGCATTCGCCAGTAACGACAAGCAGGTAAGGACAGGTAGCGCCCAGCGAAGAATCAAAAATGTTTTCTTTTTATGGAATAGATTCGCTGATTTCAACCAAACCCAAAGCGAATCCAGATTAAAATCTACATCCTGAATTTGCTTTCCCACCGCCCAGCACTGCTGGCGGAATTCTATCATCGAGCCTAACTCGCGAATGGCTTGTTGTCGAAGCAGAATAACTTCTTTATTCAACGTAAGATGGGCTAAATCATTAGCCAATCTATTCTCTCCAAGTCGCGTGGCGCATCGATTAAGAAATTGAAAGAGCGAACTCTTGCCAAAAAGATCTAAGTCATGACTGTAAACATGCGTTGGATCTACATAACGCTGCCCATTGGGAAAATTTGTAAAATCATACCGAACAGCTGCCGCTTCCCATCGATTTAAATCAATAAGGTGCTTTAGAACTTCTCTCTCATTCTCCTTTTTTAATTGACGTTGCACCAGAAAGAAAAAAAGCAGAATCGAAAATGGAAGGGGATAGAAAAAAAGCATTTCTTTGAATCCAAGATAGATAAGTGTCAATGCGATCAGCGCGACTATCACGCGAGCAATTGAATAAACCCGAATGGTTTTATCTACTTCACTTATCTTTTTCTGAAAATGATCTACGCGTTGCTGATAAAACTCAGTGGAAGCCATGGTGGGGCTAAATAAAACCCTCGATGATCTTCATCACCTGGGACAAGTAAAGTTCATCGGTGGCATCAAAATCATTCAGTTGATCGCTATCGACATCGAGCACTAATGCCACCTCCCCGTTTTTAAAGGCGGGCAATACAATCTCCGACTTCGAATCTGAACTGCACGCAATATGCCCGGGAAATTCATCAACATTAGGCACCAACATCACTTTCTTTTCCTTCCAGCAAGCACCACAAACTCCTTTGCCAAATGCAATACGTGTGCAAGCTATTGGACCTTGAAAAGGGCCAAGTACTAACTCCTGACTACTGGCAGGCGAGCCATTTTGTTTGACTATATAAAAACCAACCCAAAAGAAATTCATCGTTTGCCGCAAAGCAGCGGCAATGTTAGAGAGATTCGCAACTACATCTGGCTCTCCGGCAGTCAGTGCTGCTATTTGCGGCACGAGCGTTTTGTATCGGGCTGCTTTATCAGCTGACGTCTCAATGATGAGTTGTTCTGCCATGGCTAAATACTAGACGTGGGCGAAGATAAATCAGTTTCAGTGCTTTGCACCTCTGAAGGTGGCGGTTCAACAGTGGATTTGCTTTCCTCCTCAGTCTCTTTGAAAAATCGCTTTTGAAACAATAGGATAGTTGCCACGCCCAAAAAGATAGAAGAATCTGCGATGTTGAATACAGGACTGAAAAACAAAAAGTAGTCTCCTCCAATTCCCGGGACCCATGCCGGCCATACAAACTCAGCCACTGGGAAAAACAACATATCGATCACTTGACCATGAAACCATCTTGTTGGTGACCCAATTGGAGCGTTGTCGAGGAATACACCGTAAAACGTACTGTCGATTACGTTCCCAATTGCTCCCCCTAAGATCATGGCAAGGCATACCAAAAAACCGGGGTGCGAGTTTTTCCTGATCATTTGAAATAGGTAATAACTAATTCCAAACATGGCAGCGATACGAAATATGGTTAGCACTAATTTACCAAACTCATTGTCCCATTTGATACCAAATGCCATCCCCGGGTTCAATAAGTAATGAAGCTTGAACCATTCTCCAATCACATTTACTTCTTCGTGCAAATACATGTATTTATGAACCAATAATTTACTGGCTTGGTCTAAGCAAATGATCAACAGCGCAATCAAAAAGTATTTTAAGATTTTCATTATTCAGAATTACTGTAAGCTAATTTTAATTTTCAACACAAATTCGTCCATGTCTACTTCCACCGCGTCCGTTACGTTCTCTTTAAACTCCAAACGCAGCGATTGTGTTTCGGTGCAGATGTAATCTTTAAATTCCGTAAGGGAAGAAGTGGCTAATTCCTGGTGATTTTCGACTTCTATGGAAATTTTGTCTAACACTTCCATACCCATGTCTTTGCGCAAGTTTTGCACTCGATTTACAAAGTCGCGGGCGATACCCTCACGCTTAAGATCATCGGTAATGGTGATGTCCAATGCTACGGT
>JABFSY010000226.1 GCA_013140395.1 Cyclobacteriaceae bacterium | reverse complement strand
GCGATGTCATCTTCACTCAATATAAAAGCAGCATAGCCAGCCCGTAGTAAAATGCCTTTGTCGGCAGTATCCTCTTTACCATTCAAATAAGTAGTGTAGACGGCTAGCGCCTCTTTGTTACTTCCCTTCTTAAAATAGGCTTCGGCAACCAACAGTGATATCTCCTCGGAATTACCAACTCCTTCCCTGCCGCTTAGTTGAGAACTATATGTTAACAATTCGTCATACTTTTTCTGCTTGTAGTAAACGTTGGCCAATAGATAAGGCACGATCTTAGCGTACGCCTCATTTTGCTCCGCGCGTTGCAAATCCAAATAGGCGTTCTCAAAATCACTTTGTCCGTACTCAATAAAGCCAGCGTAATAACTGGCAGCAGGTCCATACTGCCCCCCCTGCGATTTAATAAAGTTGAATTGATCAAGTGATTCAACTAAGGATCGTTGGCTGAACAAGCTGTAGCCGAATCTAAATCGGCCGCGGTTTTGCTGTTCGTTGCTTAGTATTGAAAAATTGACCTTACTGAAATAGCTGGAGGATTTTTTGTAGTTCTTTTCGATGTAAAAGAAGTTTGCCAACTCGAAATTAGCAACGATGGCTTTGGGGTGATTCGGATAAGCAACTATAAAATTTGAAAATCTTTTTTCAGCATCTAAATGGTACAAGTTAAGCGCACAATAAGCGAGATAGTATTCAGCATCGATCGTACGTAGGTCTCCGGGGTTTAGCAGAGTAGTCAAGTTTGAGAAGCTTTCGCGAGCAGGCCCAAACTGCCCTCTACTAATCTGGTCGATACCTAATTGAAAGGTTTGCTCGATCTTTTGCTGCGATAGAAGGTCTTGTGCATTGACCGATAGAACTGCGACAAGGCCAATGGTGAAGGTGAAAAGAACTTTCATGAAAAGCTTTTCCACAAAACAGTAAAATGCAGTGCTTAGTATAGTAATCCGTTTAAAAAATATCATTGCGTGCAAAAAATAAGTCAGCTACACGAATTCAAAGCTACCAAATAACTTACTAATTAGTGGAACAATCGAGAGTAGATATTCAATAAAAGAAAAAATAGGTAGTCGAACTTCTAGTTGACTTAAATAAAGGTAACTATCAGAATATCAGTTTAAAAACCAGCTCCTTTAGAATCTGACTTTCATCTTCACTCCCCACATTTACACCTTTCAATTTTAGATCGGCTTGTTTCAAGAGCGAAATATTCCTGACTATTTGATCAGGGCGGAAGTTTCTCAATGCACTTATATAATCTTTGACAGCGAAAGGGCTAATCTTCAAAGCAGTAACAAGGCCTTTCTCACTTCGATCACCTGTTGCAACTGCGACTAGTAATTTGCTAAAAAAGGAAAATAGAAAGGCAACCAAAGGGATACCTGGATTCTTCTTGACATTCCCCTCGAAGTAGTTTAGTATCTTTGTCAACTGAAGTGTGTCCTTTGCAATCAACGCTTTCTGCAATTCAAAAATATTGTACTCTCGACTGATGCCGACTTGTGCCATCACTTTAGTCGATGAAATCACTTCTTTGGAATCGGCACCAATAAGTACCTTGTCTATTTCGTTTGTTAGTCTGTTCAAATCATTTCCCACGTATTCAGCTAACACACGGATGGCCCCTTCGTCCATCTGAAAACCTTTATCGCTGATGTAAGCTGCGACAAATTCGGGCAATTGGCTTTCATAGGGCTTTTTAAAGGTAGCGGAGGTCGTTAATTGCTCCGCCTTCTTACCTAATTCTTTTCTCTTGTCAAGTGTTTTGTGCTTGTGGCATAAAACTAAAATAGTGGAGGGAACGGGTCTTGAAAAGTAGTCCAGCAAAAGTTTTGCCCCTGAATCCTTCTGTAGATCTGGAATATCCTGCGCTTCCCGCACAATCACCACCTGCCTGTCTGCCATCATTGGAAAACGCTTAGCGTTTGTCAAAATCACATTTACGGGTGCGTCCTTTCCATAGAGGACTACTTGATTGAAACTCTTTTCACTTTCAGTTAATGCGTGCGCTTCGATGTAGTTAGAAATGAAATCAATATAATACGTCTCTTCACCCTGTAACAGGTAGACAGGGTCAAATTTCTTTGCCTTAAGTCGGTCAACTATTTTTTTCGCGGAGGCATCCATATCATCGAATTCTTTTTTTGTCCGCCAAATTAAATGCCGTTACACTTCCAACCAATGCCCCGGCCAAGTGCGACTCCCAGGATATACGGGGTCCATCGGCATGACTCCGTAAAAAATGCCACCATAGGCAATCACAACTGCAATGGAAATAAGAATAGACAAGAAATCTTGCCGCAGGAAACCAAAAACAATGAGAAAGGCGGCCAGACCATAAATCAAACCGCTGGCTCCGATATGATATGAAACGCGTGGGCTAAAAATCCAGACAAGAAGATTTGTGAATAGGTAACATCGAAAAAAAACGATGGTGCCAATTCTGTCATAGAAGAAAAAAAGTAGTGTTCCGAGGAAAAGCAAAGGAAATGTATTCGAAAGTAGATGCATATAGCTTCCATGGATCATGGGAGCTGTGAATATGCCAATTAAGCCAGAAAAGCTGCGCGGTTTGATACCCAAAAAGCCTAGGTCAATTTGGTAGAAAAATTGAATGCTGAAAGACAACCACATGACAAACACCAGCCTGAATGGGATGGCCGAACTATCAAAAACGCTTCTATTTTGGGGCATTAAGGGGTATAAAATTTGACCCCGAAAAATACAAATTAGATTGCTGCTATCCTCTTAATCACAAGTTGGGAAGCTGGCTGTATGAATTTTATTTCTGCGCAGGGTTTTTGATCATTGGAAGGTTCACAAACCTGGCCTCTTCTTCCCCCACCGACTTGAGACCTAGCAGTCCCCCGGAAGACTCCGCTGTTTTTCTCGCAATTACAAGCAAACTTTGATAAAATTCAGAAGACAACTGCTTGTCAATTTTCGAAAAGATTTGATTCAAATGAGTAAGTTCATCAACAATGATAGGCTCACGTTGTGCAGCTTTTGGCGGAAATGACTGGATTAGTACTTTCAATTTATCCTCAAAGTCTTCTGCCATCAGCCGATAGAACTCCATTAATCTTGACTTGCCGCTGCCTTGGTTTTTTTGGGCAAGTTGAATAGCCTTTTTTATCTCCTTTCGGTCAATGTCGTCATCAGCACCTGCAATCAAAATGCACACTAGCAACGGAGCTTTGAGCATTAAATCACCCTCGGAAGGGGAAGCTTTTCGAGTTCTCGCATCATAATTTTAGGTGCTTAAGTAATTTAGTGTAAAATTTATAATTTTTGCCTTAATAACTAATTGTTTTGAGTTACTTTTAAACAAAGAGCATACGGATGTACGAAAAAGACCCAATAAAGATTTTTGTCGTTGAAGATGACCCTACCTACACAAAATTCTTGCGTTATGTGTTAGCGCTAAACCCTGATTTCGAGACAGAGTTTTATGCGACTGGGAAAGAGTGTATCGACAATCTATATAAACAGCCCTCGGTGATCACGCTAGACTACAGCCTCCCGGATATGGCTGGGGAGAAGGTATTGAAGGCGATACGAGAGTTTAACCCAGATATTGGTGTTATCATCATATCAGCACAGGATAAAATAGGTACGGCCGTAGAACTTCTAAAGGCAGGAGCTTTTGACTATATCACCTAAGATGAAGAGGCAAAAGACCGGATACTAAACTCCATCAAGAACGCAAGAAACAAAACGACTTTAATCCGCGAGATTGGGCGCCTCCAGCAGGAGATCTCCGTTAAATATGACTTCGAAAAAAGTATCATCGGAAATAGTAATCAGATCAAAAAAGTTTTCGAGAATATAGAAAGAGCCGTAAAAACCCTTATCACCGTATCGATTACCGGAGAAACAGGAAGCGGAAAAGAACTGGTTGCGAAAGCCATTCACTATAATTCGAAACGAAAGAACAAACCGTTCATAGCAGTTAACGTTGCCGCAATACCAAGGGACTTGATTGAAAGTGAATTGTTTGGTCATGAGAAGGGAGCCTTCACAGGCGCATTGCAAAGAAGAATTGGGAAATTTGAAGAGGCCGAAGGTGGTACGTTGTTTCTTGATGAAATTGGCGAAATGGATATAAGTCTCCAGGCCAAGTTACTCCGGGTTTTGCAAGAAAAAGAACTTACCCGAATAGGCAGCAACCAGGTTCAAAAACTAGATGTACGCATTGTGGTGGCCACCCACCGAAATCTACAAGACGAGGTACGCGCGAAATCATTCCGAGAAGACTTGTATTACAGACTGCTTGGTCTTCCCATACACCTACCCCCGTTGAGAGAGCGAGGCCAAGACATCATTTTGATTAGCAAGCATTTCCTAGATCAATTTGCCAGGGAAAACCAAATGCCTAAAATGAAAATAGGCGATGATGCCCAAAAAAAATTGCTGGGGTATAGTTTTCCTGGCAATGTGAGGGAACTAAAAGCAATTATTGAATTGGCGGCTGTCTTAAGCAATGGCAGCGAGCTAAAGGCAGAGGATATATCTTTTAATAGTCAAATACATGCCGACAACTTCATGCAGAAGGAAATGACGCTGGAGCAGTACACCTATCATATTATTAGAAGCTATCTGAAAAAGTACGATGACAATGTACTGGAAGTGGCGAGGCGACTAGACATCGGTAAGTCGTCCATTTATCGGTACCTAAAGGAGATGGAACAAGCAGGGATATAGGGTATGAGTGAACTAAAAAATTACGTTAAGAGAGGTGGCTTTTTCAAGGCAGTGGTTGAGGATGGCTCCGATATCATTTTTGTCATTGATTATAGTGGCGATATTCAGTATGTAAACTCTTCAGTCAAAGAAACGCTGGGTCATAATCCTAACAGCCTCATTGGAAAGAATTTTTTTAACTATCTATCGACCTCCTGTCTCCCTCGACTTCTCACTACTTTTAAGAAAATCAAACGAAAAGTCTACGAAGAGTCTGTAGAGTTTCAGTTTTTGTGCAAAGATGGAACCTACAAGTACCTGGAATTTAATTCGATCAACCTCAAACAGAAAGAGAAAATAGAAGGCTTCATCTTAGACTGCCGTGATATCACACAACGAAAAAAAGATGCCGAAGAACTGCAAAGAGCACAGAAAGCCAAAGAGCAGTTTTTAGCAAACATTAGTCATGAAATACGCACACCTATTAATGGCATTTCTGGTATGGCAACCTTGCTGGGCCAACATCCCAGCGAGTCCGAACAGGCCACTTATCTAAGCGCCATCAGGAGTGCAGCGGATAATTTAAAAGTAATCATCAATGATATTCTAGATATTGCCTCGATCGAATCCGGGAAACTAAAATTCGAACAAATTGGGTTTAATCTAAATGATTTACTTCAATCGTTGGCGAGTACTTTCAACCACCAGGTAAAAGAAAAAGGAATTGAGTTTCACGTTAGTCTGGAATCCGAAGCCAATCAAATATTTGTTGGCGACCCCGTAAGATTGAATCAAATTCTTATCAACCTCGTCAGCAATGCAATCAAGTTTACACACACTGGTTCAATTGACGTCCGATGTGCTGCTCTCAAACACGTTGGAAAAAAATTCCAGATCCAATTTGAAGTAACAGATACCGGAATAGGTATCCCAAAAGATAAACTGGAGACAATTTTTGAAAGCTTCAGTCAGGCTGATACCAGCGTTACCCGAAAATACGGAGGAACTGGATTAGGGCTTACTATTGTGAAACAGCTGGTGGAACTTCAAGGGGGTCGTATCAGTGTCCAAAGTAAAGTCGACAAGGGATCCACTTTTTCGTTTGTCCTCCCCTACCAAAAGGGTGACGCAAAATCAATTAACCTCGTCAGCTATACGAGCGGCAATGGCACTGTTCAAAAGCTAAACGGACTAAACGTGTTGCTGGTAGAAGATAATGATATTAACCGACTCTATGCAGGGAGTATTTTAAAGATGTGGGGCTGCAAGGTGCGATTTGCCGAAAATGGTGCTGCTGCAGTGGAAAGCATAAAGACGTTTTCACTCGACTTAGTTCTGATGGATATACAAATGCCGGTGATGGACGGCTTTGAAGCAACCAAGGTCATCCGTGCATTGGATGATCCCAAAAGCAAACTTCCCATCATTGCATTGACCGCCAATGCCACCAGGAAAGATGTGGAACAATGCCTGGCAGCCGGAATGAACGATTGCATATCGAAGCCGTTCACCCCTGAGGATTTATTCAAAGCAATTAAGCGACAAGTAGGTGTTAAAAAAACAAAAGGAGCCGAACTGAAGAAGTCAGATCGTCCTTCATTTGATTTAAGCTATCTGAAAACCGTATCGAATAATAACGAGCTATTTGTCACAGAGATGATTGACACCTATCTAAAGACAATGCCCAAGAGTATTGCAGAGGTACGAAGTTTCTCCGGGCAAAAAGATTGGGAAAATCTTTCTCGTGCAGCGCACAAGCTAAAACCCTCCATCACCCTATTGGGCATACATCAAGCAAAAGAATTGGCTTCGGAAATTGAGAGAACCGCTAAGCTGAAACAAATCTCACCCGAATTTGATCGGGCGATAGAGTCCTTCTGCCAAATTTTGGAAAACGCTACGGCCGAAATAGCAGCACTCAAGGTCTAGTTCTGATTCATGACTACCAATTTCCGGTAGGTTGGTACTTTGCCCTCGGCTCCAATCAGCACGTAGTACACGCCATTGGTGAGCGTAGAGACATCGATCGATTTTATTCCATTGACAGCGCCCGTAAAGTCTCCCGTCAGCACAAAAATACCACGCTGATCTGCAATCTTCCAGATATACCCATCAGGGAAACTGCCAGGATAGCCGAAGTTAAACTTACCATTGGCCGGATTCGGGAAGATTTGAAGGTCCTTCAAATTTGTGACTGCAAGCGGATCTTCTTCCAACCCAACTACCACAGATCCCACCTTACGCTTCACTTTCATAATCGTGCTTTGGTAAATCTCACCCGTATTCTTGTCTTGCACGAACCCAATCAATTTCAAATTATTGGGGTTAGCAATTGGCACATTGATCTCAATATCTGGCGCTGGTTGTGCTGGTCGAACCGCAGACTGACCAGCAGTAAAGGTCTGGGTAATAGTAATTCCATCTGGCTTGGTGGGGTCGCTGCCAAACAGTAGTTTCCTCAATACATTTTTAAACGTTCCTGCAGGAGTAACCACATTATCTTCTACCAACGCAACCTGTGCAATCAATGGAGTATTTACAACGGTATCTGCCACCATGGTCAGGCGCACGTTGATTAAATTCTCTTTATTGATTCCTGTAGTTGCTGTTGTGTCCAGCGTCAATTTGAACTTGGGCGCCCTCAAAGCTCGCCTATCAATTTCAACGTTGGTAAGTTTTGTAGTGGTGCCGTCTAACTTCTGATTCTTTAATCCATCTACAAAAGTTTTAGGCGGCTGAGATACTCCATAGCTGGAAGCTCTTGCATTAGGATCGTTCGGGTTGTCTGTATTGAGTGGATCGCTGTTTGCACTACCAAAACCAACATGATACTGAATGTCATTGAAGTCATTACCGTTAGTGCCTCTTAAAACGATATCGTTGTTATAGAGGTTATTCAGATACGCATCAGCCGCTACACTTCCGCCTAATGAAGAATTAGTGAAATGCTCCAACAACACAATTCGTTCTTTCTCACCAATAAAGAAATTATCAAATGCAAAGCCGTCAAAATTTGGATCTGTGGATCCCTGCGGATTGCCAGAATTACTACTAAACGCAATCCTAACCCGAACCTGATTTCTCTTTAGAGGATCGACCATATCTAAATTGTAACGCGCATTTTTCCACTTGCCCGTTTTGCCCGTCCAGCCGTAAGGACCAAAGGATGGTTGCTGCCCAGGATTTGCTTGTATGACCGCATCCTTATCATACCAATTAATTCCCTGATCGCGTTGTGTAGAGGGCAAGCCTGCTAATGGGCCAACAATTTGCCAGGTTATTCCACCATCAACTGAATACTGCAATATTGCACCGTCAAGGTTGCTCTCAGCATCTGACCAATAATCTAGCGCAACCATCGGCCGGCTCAATTGTCGCAGATCAAAACAAGGACCATTTACCCATGAGACCTCGTTACTGTAATAGGTTGGACGAGCGGCAGCTGCTGATTGGTCGGCAATAATTTTTTCACCTGTCCACCAAGCTCCTGCCCCTCCAGCGGTTGACGCTATTGTAGAGCCAGAAGGAGTGCCACGCAACCAACTATTGGCTCCATACACTAATGGGACAACGTTTGGAGCGCTAACAACAATCGATTCTCTAAACCAGTCAGCATCACTAACATTAAAATCATTTAAATAGGGAGTTGTCAAACTCGGAGTCACCGTTGGCCCCGCATTAAGGATAGTAATAGTCTGATCAATGAAGGCATTACATCCGTCATCAGTGTCAACACGCAATCGCACGGTCTTAACTCCAGGAGTTGCATAGACGTGAGTCGGATCTTTAAAAGTTGGACCAAATCCAGTTAATAGAGGCGTTAAGTCTCCAAAATCCCAAGTGTAATTTACAATACTGCTGAGCCCTGGAGGGGTCGCCCCTTGCACTTTCGTTGTCTTGTCAATAAATTGGGTTACTGCATTGGTGCAAATGGATGACCACGCGTAATTCGGAAGGGGAACATCTCCCGCTCTAATCGGTATGCCAGTCGATCCTTTACAACCCTGACTAGTAGTAACTTCTAAAGTCACATTGTAAGTACCAGCTGCTGCATATTGATGGCTTGCAGAGCCGGTTAAGTTTGTCACGCCAAAACCATCGCCAAATTTCCACTCATAGCTATCTATCGTACTAGAGAATGGTGTTGGTGGGATGTTAGAGGCCTGGGTAAACGCAATTGTAGAAGAAACGCAATTATTTGGCGGTGTTGTGATTATTGCGTTGGGTTTAGAGAATAGATTTAAATTGAAACTCAATTGCGTTACTGCGCTTACAGTATTAGTAAACGTGTACGTGATGAGATAGGTATCAGAAACTGCGCCATTCGTATCTATAAAAAAGTCGGGGCCTCTCTTGAAAACGGTTAAAGCATTTCCGTACAATAGGCCAGGTCCAGCAGTGAATACTCCCGTTCCGGCTGGCCCCGTTGGAGGTGGGCTTCCAAACAATTGAACATCACCTTGATTGCCACAGAGCTCCCATTCAAAGGTGGTCGAGTTCTGCCGAGCCCCTTTGGACGCATCAATTGTCCAATTGATGGTCGTAACGGGATTGATCAGTATTCCTTGAGAGCTAGAATTGGTACATCCTTTCGCATCAGTAAATGTATATGTAACAGTATTTGGTCCTAGGGTAACAGCACTTGGGTCAAAGGAAGCTCTGTCCAAAATAGGGCTTTGTACGGTACTACCAATATTTGATGTAATTGGAGATATTGTAAACAGACCACCTGATTGATTACCTGATAGAGTTATAATTGGATTGTTTTCAGCGAGTGAACTTGGGAGTCCGAAAAACGCAACAACGGGTAGTGGGTTAATTGTCAATCTCATCTGATCCGTCACAGAAGTACAAGGCCCCGCTCCATCCGGATCGTTTCCTGTTAATGTTAAAGTGACAGGGTTTGTATTGCTGATCTCCAATGGGTTACTGAAACTATAACTACCTGTTGGGCTAGATCCGGAAACAAATGACCCGAGACCTCCAGACCAACTTACACCAGCAGGTGCATACGTTACTATACCTTGCAATGCAATGGAGTTTTGGTTAGAGCATTGCGCTAAATCAATACCCGCGGTAATTGCAGTTGCACGATTGATCGTAACACTAATATCTGCAAACTCGGTTGTACAAGGTGAAGTAGGTCCATCCGGATCATTTGACGTTAACCTGAACGTAACCGTTGATCCAATATCAGCTGGACTCACATTGTAATTGGAAGTGACGGTTAGTCCAGCTACGTTAGACGCAGATAGCGTGCCCCCACCTGTTATTATAGTCCAAAGAGCAGTAGTTGCAGTACCCCCTATATTGCCAGTAAGCGGAATGACAGATGCCTCACAAACAGTATAGTTAGGAGGCAGCGAAACAATTGCCTTTCTATTTACTTTTAAAATGAATTGATCCTGCACCGGAGAACAAACTGCAGCACCGCTGGTGATTGTCAACGTGAATGTTATTTGATTTCCAAAATCCAGCGGAGAGAGTGTATAAACCGGGTTGATCAATGCATTGTTCGTTAACGTTCCAGCACCATTATGAGTCCACAAAATAGTGCCATTAGCAGACGAAGCAGGAATGGCTCGCGCACCAAAACTAAATGTGGGTGATCCCTCACAAACCTCGGCATCTGCCCCTGCATTTGTGAGAGGAGCGGGCACGATATTCAATGTGGTAACATCCGTAACGGACACGCAGCTTCCGGTACTGAATGCTCTTAGTGTAAATGTCACATTACCTGCCTCGGTTGGCGAAGCAAAGTAAGTGGGCGCAAGTGTGGTGGTATTAAACAGCGAGCCGGCCCCTGTATG
>JABFSY010000441.1 GCA_013140395.1 Cyclobacteriaceae bacterium | reverse complement strand
GCTTTGGACGGGTGGATGCCATTCTTGTAAGAAAAGACGGAAAGCTGGAAGGCGCTGCTGATTATACCCGGGGAGATGATAAGGCCGTAGGTTATTAATTCGTTGCCATTTATCGCTTGATAAATTAATAATATATTCGCCAAAATTTTAACAATGAGTCTACCCAATATTCAGCAACTTGAGAGAACCGCATCCCAAATCAGAAGAGACATCGTGCGTATGGTACATGCTTGTCAGAGCGGGCACCCAGGCGGCTCATTGGGTTGCACCGATTTTTTTGTGGCGTTGTATTTCCATCACCTACGTCACAACCCAAGTTTCAAAATGGATGCCCAAGGAGAAGATTTGTTCTTTCTTTCGAATGGTCACATATCTCCGGTTTGGTACTCCACGCTTGCTCACGCGGGATATTTTGACAAGAAAGAGCTAGCCACATTTCGATTCTTGAACACTCGACTACAAGGGCACCCTGCTACTCATGAACATCTGCCGGGTATTCGTGTCGCCTCTGGCTCATTGGGTCAGGGACTTTCGGTAGCATTAGGGGCTGCGCAAACCAAAAAATTGAATAAGGACAATCATTTGGTGTATGTGCTCATGGGCGATGGCGAGCAGCAAGAAGGGCAAGTTTGGGAAGCAGCGATGTATGCCGCTCATAACCAGATGGATAATGTCATTGCAACCATTGACTACAATGGTCAACAGATCGATGGCCCGGTTGATAAGATTCTTTCTCTTTTGAGCCTCAAAGCAAAGTGGGAGTCTTTTGGCTGGACAGTGTTAGAATTTAACGGCAACAATATGCAGGAAGTAGTCAATGGCCTTTCGTTGGCAAAAACGTTGGCCGGGAAAGGAAAGCCGATTTTGAATCTGATGAAAACGGAAATGGGTTTTGGTGTAGACTATATGATGGGCTCACACAAATGGCATGGCGTTGCCCCCAATGACGAAGAGTTGGCAAAAGCGCTAGCGCAATTGGAGGAAACCCTTGGAGATTACTAGAAGCCATCTCAAGAATATTAGTGTTGTCAGGTTAAGTCTGTCGAAACCTGATTAGCGGAGTTGCAAATAACCTTCGTCCCGATAGTTATCGGGATCAGGCTGGCAGTTAAGTGATTTTTGAGATGGCTTCTTGTTAATAGTGTTTCTAACGATCTATGTGTAGCCTACTTATCAAGGTGCTAACCTGTGAATGATCCACTTCTCGTCAGTCAGGTAGTACACAACCCGGTCGTGCAGTCTGCTGGCACGTCCTTGCCAGAATTCAATTTCGATTGGGGTAATGGCAAATCCACCCCATTGCTTTGGCTTAGGCAATAAATTCAACCCCTCAAATTTTTTCTCGATCTCGCGTTCACGTGCTTCCAGAATATCACGACTGACGATGATCGAACTCTGCGGAGAGGCCCACGCTCCCACTTGACTCGCTCGCGGACGGCTTTGAAAATACTGCTCGGATGTTGATTCTTGCACGCGGGTGGCAATTCCTTCAATTCGTACCTGGCGTTCTAACTCTGGCCAAAAGAAAGTCAATGCACAAGCTGGATTACCATCCAACTCCTGCCCTTTCTGGCTTTGATAATTAGTGTAAAACACGAATTGCCGTTGCTCCAATCCTTTCAACAGAACAATCCGTGCAGAAGGCCGCCCGCCCTCAGAAATTGTCGAAAGCGTAAAAGCATTTGGTTCGGGAACACCGGCTGCAAGCGCTTCTTTAAACCATTTATCAAATTGACCGATCGGATCTTTGTCAACGTCATTGATATCTAACGAAGCCTTTGAATAGTCTTTTCGTAATTCATCCATTCCCTTCATACCTTTTTCCATTTTTCTGAAAAATTAACAAATCATTCGTTTGGTTCTAAGCAATACCTATACTTTATTGGAAGCAATTTTAGAAGAGTTAAACAACTTAGTTTATCTATCTAAGAACGTAAATCGAAGCACCATGGAGTTTTTTCAATACAAAAACACACTTCTTCCTGAAAAAGGTAGAATACTGGCCTCCGAGCCATATTTACCCGATCCGAACTTCGAACGTACGATCATTATCTTGACCGAACATAACGATGATGGATCCGTTGGTTTTATATTAAACAAGCCTTCTGAAACGGAATTATCAGAGGTAATGGACAGTATTCAAAACTTTCACTCGAAAGTCTGTATTGGAGGACCCGTCCAGCAAGACACACTTCATTTTCTGCACCGCATCCCCGACCTTGCCGAGTCAATTGCCGTGTCGGAAGGAATTTACTGGGGTGGTAACTTTGAACAGCTCATGCTTCGTATTGAAACGAATCAAATAGACCCCATTGACATCAAGTTTTTTTTGGGATATAGCGGATGGTCGCCCGGTCAGTTAGAAGAAGAAATAAAAGCAGACTCCTGGATTATTAGCGATCGAGTCAGCCAAGAACTCATCTTCGAAACACCACCCGAGGCAATGTGGAAAAAATCACTCCAGCAGCTGGGTGGGCGGTTTTCAGTCTACTCCAATTACCCGATAGACCCAAGCATGAATTGATCAAATTTTGTATTTTTGGCCACTTATGTGGAAAAGTGCTGTATGACAAATGAAAACAAGTTGCCCGAAGAGAACGAAAAGATCATGACAAACGAATTAATGGAGGAAACGGAAGCAGCAGGTGGTGCTCACCTGGATGCAGATATTGAAGGCAATGATCTGGCCGAGGAAAAGCCTATTGATTTTACCACCTACAAGAAACTCGACTTTGTCAATTTGGTCAAAGATCTTTCAAAAGAAGACAACTTCAAGCGAATCGATAGCCTGTTGAAAGAGATCAAGCCATTGTATGACGAGATTCGCGAACATGAAAGAAAGGCGGCTCTTGAAAAATACCTGGGTGAAGGCGGAATAAAAGAAGATTTTGAATTTCGGATAGATGACCTTGACCATTTATACGATGCCACGCTTAAGTATATCAAGGATAAGAGAAATACCTACTATAAGAGCCTTGAAGATCGCAAAAACGAAAGTCTAAAACATAAAAATGAAATTCTTGAAAAATTGAGAGCGCTTGTGGATGGAGAAGATTCACCTCAGGCATTTCATCAGTTTAAAGAGCTTCAAAAAGAATGGAAAAATAGCGGGCCCGTTGCAGTTACCCATCTAAAAACACTTTGGGCAAACTACAATGCAATCATTGACCGATTCTATGACCATCGCAACATCTACTTCGAACTGAAAGAACTAGACCGAAAGAAGAATCTGGAGTCGAAAAAAGAATTGTGTGTGCGAGCGGAAAAGCTGGCAGATGTCAAGTCGATTCAAGAAGCCGTTAAAGAGCTCAACGAGTTGCATCATGAATTTAAACACATCGGCCCCGTTCCGAAAGAAGAACAAGAACCTTTGTGGCAACGATTCAAAGCAGCCTCTGATGCAGTGTACGCAAAAAGAGATGTCTACACAGCAAATCTTCTCCTGACACTTCAACAAAACGAGGCAACAAAAATTTTGTTAAACGAAGAAGTGAGTGCCTTCGGAACCTTTAACTCTGATCGGATAAAAGATTGGAACCAAAAGACAAAAGACATTTTAGAGTTACAGAAAAAATGGGATGCAGTGGGTGCTGCACCTCGCGCCCACCAGCGCGATCTTAACAAGAAGTTCTGGACTGCCTTTAAATTATTCTTTCACAACAAGAATGTGTTCTTCAAAAAATTGGATGAAGAGCGCGTAAAAAATTTAAAAATTAAAGAGGCGCTTGTACAGCGAGCGATTGAGCTAAGAGAGAATCAAGATTGGGAAAAAACATCCAATGAATTGAAGAATCTTCAATCGCAATGGAAAGAAGTGGGGCCTGTGCCTGAAAAATGGAGAGAGGAAATCTACCAGCAGTTTAAAGAAGCGTGTGATCATTTCTTTGGACAACGTAGAGGGTTGTTGGAAAAAGCTGATCAGGAACAGGAGTTGAATCTGGTTGCGAAGGAAGCATTGCTCGCAGAGCTTGAACGCATCTCTTTAGAGAAGACGGGTACCTTGCAACAGATCAAAGAGATTCAAAGCAAATTCAATGCACTTGGATTCGTTCCAAAAAGAGCTGTTGCATCTATTAAATCTCGCTTTACTGAATTGGTGAGTAAGGCCATTTCATCCATGGAGAATGTAAGTGCGAATGATAAAGAGCAAGCTGCATTGGAGATACAATTGCGTTCACTTAAAAACGATCCTGACGCAGAACGAAAAATCTATCATAAAGAGCAGACGATCCGGAAACAAATATCTAAAGCTGAAAACGACATTGCTGTTTTACAGAACAACCTTTCATTTTTTGATCGGGCAAAAAATGCTGATGTATTAAAAGCTGAATATGGTAATAGGATTAAAGAGGCTGGGGAGCATTTAGTCCAGTTGAAAAAACAACTAAAAATGTTAAATCAACCCGCACAAGGCTTGTAAAACCCGATTCTTACTGTATTTTTGCGCCTCGTTTACGCCTCCTTAGCTCAGCTGGTAGAGCAACTGACTTGTAATCAGTAGGTCGCTGGTTCGATTCCGGCAGGGGGCTCTTGATTACGCACTTAAAGCCTTGTAAAACAATTAGTTACAAGGCTTTTTTATTTGCTTACTGAAACAATACTGAAACTTTTTTCCTCCAAAATTATTTTTGAGAAAAATTTAAAAGTTCTGGCAATTTTAGATCTAGAGCCTTTGCTATTACCTCAATGTGCTTAGTGATGGATTAACTTCCCCTCTTTCGATCCTTTCAACTTGGTTAATAGGTATGTCTGCCTCGTTACCGAGCTTGGGCGCCACCTTCAAATCTTGTGACGGAGTTACAGGATATCTTTTAGTGAAAACAGCGACCAGACCAAGAATTGTATTTTCTCAAATGTGCCGAAAGACTTATGGAGAGGATATAAATCGGCAAGCTCGAAGGACGGATATTATGATCTAGAATTAGGCGTAGGTATAGGTATAGGTTTGCCTTGTAGTGATAAAATATGCCCTATGTTAGAATTGAATAGCAATTTAATTAGTACTTACACTATTTAGTTTACCACCCATTAATTTACCTGTCGATTCTCAAAAAATTCAACTAGAGCCTTGAAAACTACCCCCACCCCCAAAATAAAAGCGTTTCGGGGAAGAAAAGTATGACCCGCTCTTTATTGCGTGATACCTCATTGATATATTCATATCTAAGGTTTTTGATGGACGTGCTCGTAGCCGAGAACGTTGGATCTTTTGTTTGATTTGGTGTCGCGCAGGAATGTGTAGCTGAATTTGTTGCTTGACGTCCGAGTCGTTGTTGAATAAAAAAGAAAAGCCCGAGTATTTCCTTCTGGTAAAATCAAAAAAATCTTTCTTCTATTTTTCTAAATATCGTTTGTGCATACAATGTTTGTGTTTGCGCAGTGGTGGGCTTTCGAAGCCGCGTCCTGTCCCCGACTCGAAACGTGGAATGAAGATAAGACTTATAGCTTACACTTCGTCCCGGCTGCGCGCGGCCTGGCAATGTGTGTGCGGTTTAGTTGGGCATCTTAGGCAAATCGTTAAAAAGCTAATTCCTGTTAAAGATCGTCCTTATTTGATCTTTCAAGTGTGGCAAAACTTCTTTTGCAAACCAAGGGTTTTTGGCTTGCCATATATTGTTCCGTGGAGAGGGATGCGGCAAAATAATATAGTTTGGCAAGTAGTCTTTAAAATTCTTGACCGATTCTGTCAAGGTCTCTTTTAGGGTTTCGCCCAAATAGTATTTTTGCGCATAATTTCCAATCAATAAAGTCAGTTCTGCGTTAGGCATTTTCCCAAGCAATTTAGAATGCCAAAGTGGAGCACATTCTACCCGTGGTGGCAAGTCTCCCGTTTTGCCCGTTCCCGGGTAACAAAACCCAATCGGCATTAGAGCAATTAAGTCGGCATTGTAAAATTTTTGCTTATCTAAACCCATCCAATCTCTCAAATTATCTCCGCTTCAATCGTTCCAAGGAATACTTGTATTGTGCGTTATCCGTGCTGGTGCTTGCCCGATGATGACAATCTTACTCTTAGCACTTGCCTGAACAATTGGATTTACACCATGGCTAAGATGTTTTTCGCACTCTCTACAATTCCTGATTAGCTCTAAAAGTAAATCCATGTGTATTATATATGAGTCAAAAATAACAAAAGGAAGTTCCGCATTTTTAAACGTGGAACTTCCTTACTCCATTTTGAAGGGGCTAACTAATTGCCAATACCGAAATTAAACTTCCGCAACAGCAGGGAAATCAATTGGTATCTGAGTGATGCTGTGCAAATAATTTGTGATTGTCTTCTCACCAATTTGAATAATTACATCCACTAGGTTCTCCTGCGTATAGCCGGCTTCAAAAAAGCTTCCCAAGATTTTCGAATCTATGTGACCTCTGCTTTTAGTTATGTTTTCTGCAAGGCCCACCAATGCATTGAGTTTTGCATCGAAAGAGACCTTTGCTTTTCTAAGCTCTACAGTCTGCTCATCTGTAAACCCGTTCATTTTGCCAATAGCAGTGTGAGCTGCCTTGCAGTATTTGCAGTTGTTGACTTCGCTCACAATTAAATTGATTGCTTCTTTCTCCTTGTTGGTCAAAGAAGATTTCGCATTTTGAAATGAGATGTAGCGGTTCAATCCGTTATCAGATAAACCTAATGTGGCAAATAGATTGGGCACAAAACCTAAGCCCTTTTGAAGGGCATCATAAACGGGCAAATTGCTTTCTGACATTTGCTCTCTTGCTGGGACTAAAAAAGTTGTATTCATAAATTCTTTTTTTAATGATGTTTGTATTAATTTTTTTAAACTAGTTTTTGTGTTACGATAAGCAGAGGGTCTTCTGCAAATGCCATAAATTTGTTAAGCATCTCTTGAATGTGCGTTTGTTTCATGTCGGTGGCCAATTCCTCGAAATTAGTGACTTCCATTATTTCTATATACTGATACGGAGAAGGCGCACCCGAACCGAAAAGCTGCATACCCTTTAGGATTGTGAAGCTTTTGTTTGAACCTAATTTTTTAATTGTAGGTGAGTCAATGTCTTTAGCATACGTTTCATAGTCGCTTGCGCTAGCCTCTTTTTTTAAATTAAAAAGCACCACCAAAATTTCTGATGTTTTCATTTTTTGTTTCTTTAGTTATTTCTAAAAAGTCTCTGAATTTTAAAATTTCTTGATCAAGACTACACCACTTAGCAACAGAAGAACACCTGTCGCTCTTTGCCAATTGATAGGATGTTGTTGAAAATGGAACAGCCCAAAGTGATCAATCACTACCGAGGAAATTATTTGACCAGCGATAAACAAGATGATCATGTTACCAATACCTATTTTTTGTGGCACAATCGTAAAGGTCAAGATGTTCATGACAACGATAAACCCACCCATCCACATAGTCCAATTGGTATGACCAATGGAAGCGATTGAAGGCAACGCTGTGTTGGTCAGAGTTATTACCAACACCATAGACAGTGCAGCTATCAGGAATACAAAAAGTGTTGCTAGGTATGGACTGCCCAAGGCTTTGCCTAAGGTACCATTAGAGTATGCCATAATAGGAAGGCAAGCACCTACCGCAAGCGTAGCTGTTACATATACATTGTTCATTAACTTCACTTTTGAATGGAATAGTTTACAGGGAAATAATTCCCATCGGAATTGTAGAAATTTTTGTTGAAGAAGGTAGAAGGGGGTGAGTTTTGAATGATCTCAGCCCGCCCCCTCAAAACCAATTGATCTATTTTTTCGCTTTCAGTTCCACCCAATTAGCCTCTGCTTTATTAAGAAGGTTTGTTTCATCTTTTTTCCAAAGCTCAAGCGTGTTGAATGTATTGCCATTGAAGGGGCCATTGAAGAACAAATACAATTTGCCATTATTGATTGCAAATGTTTCAGGGTTGATCGGAAATTTTGATTTTTTCTCGGCCACAGCCCAAGCGCAATATCCATCGTATTGTGGAAGATAGCTGTTAGGAGATTTTACAAATGCACTTTTGTGCGCTGCATTCGCAAAGTAATACACAACCTGGTTGTACTCATGATTGAATTCCTTACTGCCTTTCAAGGCTTTGCCATCGGTAAAATAGGCTACCACATCGTACCAGCCTATGGCTACATTGTCTTTGCCCACAGGGTCTACTTGTGAATAGGCACCCACAGAAATAATTGCAAATGCAAGCGTTGCTAAAAAATTGTTGATCATTTTCATAATTGTTTTTTGTTTAGCAGATTATTGATTTTAAAATTGTTTTCGATGGTACTTAACAGCTTCATCAAGCCACACTGCAGTTTATCCACTTCTTCTACTTGAAGATTGCCCAGTAGTTTGGTTTCTAGTGATCTCTTCTCAATTTGTCTTAGCACTGATTTTCCGTTGATCGATAAATTGACCTGATAAACTCGTCTGTCAGCAGCAGATTTTGTTTTGTCAATAAATTCTCTCGAATGTAAATCTTCTACCATTCTCGAAACATCTAGCGTGCCTTGCGCAAGATTTGCTTTTATAAACTCGATACTTACAGAGCCACTCGCTCTATCAAGTAGCCTGAGGACTTCCAACTGGGGCACGGAAAGTTGATACGGGACCATAAGGGAAATCAAAGCCCGCTTATACTGTGCACTTACATTTAGTATAAGCGAGCCAAGGTTTTGATATTTATTTCCCATGGGCATAATGCTTTCTATGCGAAATGAGATTTGGCTATTTCAATTGCCTGCTTGTTGGCATCATGTCTGTCTTTCGCAATATCTTTCGTCAGTACGTTGCTTAGTAATTTGATAGCATGTATCTCTGCTACTCCAATAAATTCAAGCCACCAATCCATATATGCGGCCTGGAAATCCAAACCAAAAGGTTTTGGAAGGGCCGGGCTATAAACTCCAGAGGTGTAGATTACACAAGCCTTTTTATTTTTGAGCAAAGGGAAATATCCTTCTGCACCAAAACCAAACGTCAATCCCGGTTGTGTGATGGTATCAATGTAGTTCTTCAACGTCCATGAGATACCCCCATTCCACATAGGCACAGTGATCAAATATTCATCAGCGGAAGTAAAGCGATTGGTCACACTCACCACTTCGTCCCAGGCAGATTTAATATCACCTTCCAAAGTACCGGTTCCAAAGAATGTCATTTTGGCGGCCGCTTTATTACCGTCAAATAGAGGCATTTTCTCAGTCCATAGATTGAGCACGTCTATTTGGGCATCCTTGTTTGATTTTTTGTACTGCTCTATAAAAGCAGCAGCTATCTTTTCAGATTCAGAGGCTTCCTTACGTGGAGAGCCGATGATGTGCAATAGTTTTTTCATGGGATTTTATTTTCTAATTGTTTTATTTTGAATCGTGATGCTTCGCTGTAATAAGTGCGATAGGCAGCCCCACCAATACCATATGCCAAATGATACCGACCACGGCTAAGTTTATGTCGAACGGTCCTTTGGGGATATTTGAGTTTGGTAATACAATCAAATTCATGATCAACCAAATACCCAATCCATAGAGCAAGCCCATGATTATTTTTTGGGTTCGCAAAATTTCAATTTTAGGGTATGCGAAGAAATAGATGACCGCCACCACATAGGCGATGATAAAATGAAATACCATGCCGGCAACGATCATTAAAAACCCGCCATCAATAGCGCTGGGGCTAAATACACCGCTGGCAATAAATTGAAGCACTTGAAGTGGGTTCAACTTGAAGAAAATGAAATACACTACTACGCCAGCGAAGGCATCTAACATACCTGCTACAAAACCCGACCAGCCTATGGCTTGTGTCGCACTGGTTACATTGAAGCCAAATATTTTGGCCTCCTTTCCTACGTCTAAACTACTTTTCATACTTGTTTTGGTTTAATTGGTTATTGAGTGAATATTATTTGATGCCTTTTCTAGTCAGGAAAGATTTGATTAGCTCGGCTACTTGTGCATGATGTTCTTCCAGCATGAAGTGACCGGAGTTGAGCATGTGGATTTCAGCTCCTTTCAATTGATTCTTGTATGCGTCAGCCCCGGCAACGGTGAAAAACTTATCGTTCTTGCCCCAGGCGATGAGTGTAGGCGGTTGGTTTTTCTGAAGATAATTTTGCCAAACAGCAAACTGACCCACATTGTTTTGGTAATCAAAAAGCAGATCCAATTGTGCGTCTACATTGCCCGGGCGATTCAAGAAATATTGATCAATGAAATAGGCATCCGGGTTTATTGCTTTGGGGTTTTCCGCTCCATCCAAGTATTGAAATTTTGTGCCGTCAATAGTCAGGAATCCGCGAAGTGGCTTTTCAGTTTCCATATTTCTGTCCGCCCAAAACGGAGGAAAGGCAGCTAGGTTTGGACCAATTCCGTCAGGGTGTGCGATAGCATTTTGAATCACTAGGGCTTGGATCAACTCCGGGCGTCTGGCGGCAATGCGAAATCCAATGGGCGAGCCGTAGTCATGAATGTACATAGTGAATCTTTTCAAACCCTTTGTATCAATAAATTTTTCTATAACAGTTGATAGATTGTCAAACGTGTATTTGAATTCATCTTTAGATGG